>DATBTA010000051.1:0-8640 GCA_036559505.1 Pseudolabrys sp.
GCCGGCTACGACGTCGTCATGGTGGAGACCGTTGGCATCGGCCAGTCGGAAACGGCTGTCGCGGACATGACCGATTTTTTCCTGGTGCTGATGCTGCCGGGCGCCGGCGACGAATTGCAGGGTCTCAAGAAAGGCATCGTCGAGCTCGCAGACATGATCGCTGTCAACAAGGCCGACGGCGACAACATCAAGCGGGCCAAGGTTGCGGCGGCAGAGTACAAGGCCGCGCTTAATATCCTCGTCCCGCAGTCCGCCTCCTGGACTCCGCCGGTCATCACTTATTCTGCGCTTACGGGCAACGGCATCGAAGAACTGTGGGCCCACGTCATCGCGCACAAGGAGAAAATGACCGCAACGGGCGAGCTGGCGACGCGGCGGCGCGAGCAGCAGGTGAAATGGATGTGGACCATGCTCGAGGAGCGCCTGACCGCGCGGCTGCGCAGCGATTCCTCGGTGCGCGCCAAGCTTCGACAGATGGAGCACCAGGTGGCCGCCGGCAAGCTTGCCCCCACTTTAGCCGTCGAAGAGATCGCGAAACTTCTCGGCGTCTAGATGTCCCTCACCATCCTCGTTACCGGATTTGGCCCGTTCCCGGGTGCAGCGTTCAACCCAACTGGACCCCTCGCCGGACGCGTTACGCGCGCGCGCCGTCCCGCCTTGTCGGATGTGAAAATCGTCACCCATATATTTCCGACAAGTTATGCGGCGGTTGAACGCGAATTGCCGGCGCTGATTGCCAAGCACAAGCCGGATGCATTGCTGATGTTCGGCCTTGCGCCGCGCGCACGCGGACTCCGGGTTGAAACTCGCGCGCGAAATGCTCTGGCCCTCCTGCCCGACGCCGGCGGCGCGTCATTGAGACGCCGGGCCATTGCGATCGGCGGGCCCGCATCGATGAAACTACGGACACCAGCTCGCGCGCTGCTTGCCGCGCTTTGTGGCTTGCGGCCCCACGCCACACTCTCACGTGACGCGGGGCGCTACCTCTGCAACTACCTGTGCTGGCGCGCGGCCGAGATGGCATCGACAGGCACCGGACCCCGGTTGACCACCTTCATTCATGTACCGCCGGTCCGTCGCGGCCCGAGGCGAAAGCGCGACAAGGCATTGGCGAGCCTCAATGACCTGACCGTTGCCGGCGCCCGCGCCCTTGTCGCTTTAGTCGCGGCAGCACGGCGTTAACTTCCCGGGCGCATCAATGTGCGCCATGCCCATCGACCGCGGATCGATCGTATCGAGCAACATGGCAGCCGCCACGTTTAGGCCGGAAAGCTTATATACTCCGCAATCATGACGCCCACCCGGTCACCGCGCCGCCGCACCTCAACTGCAATGTTCGCCATTTTCCTTCTTTTCATCGCGCCTATCCTCGCCCGTGCCGCCCTCTACGCGATCAGCGACGATCCGCGCTCGTGGCGTGATGCCGACTGGTCGAGCGCCGGGCTTTTGCCGCCGCCGCGCGGGTATGAACCTGCGCGGGTCATCATCTTCACCGGCACCGCCGGCGCCTGGAAAGGTATTTTTTCAGTGCACAGCTGGATCGTGCTCAAGCACGCGAATGAACCGCACTGGCAACGCTATGACGTGGTCGGCTGGGGCCAACCAATCCGGCTCAACAATTGGCCGGTCGACGGAAAATGGTACGGCAACGATCCGGTCATGCTCGCGGATATCTCGGGGCGTGAGGCCGAAAAGCTCATCCCGCGGATCGAATCCGCCGTGAAGGACTACAACTACTCACAAACCGGCGACTACCGGATCTGGCCTGGTCCGAACAGCAATAGCTTCATTGCCGCGATCCTGCGCACCGTGCCGGAGCTTGGTCTTGCACTGCCGCCGAATGCTGTCGGACGCGACTTCCGGTTTGGTTTTTATGCCGGTCGAACAGACAGCGGCACCGGTTTTGAAATCAACCTGCACGGCCTCGCCGGGTTAAAGCTCGGTTGGGTCGAGGGAGTTGAAGTCAATCTCCTGGGTCTGGTCGCAGGCCTCGATTGGCGCCATCCGGGCCTGAAATTGCCGGGCTTCGGGCGGGTCGGCATTGATTTGCCCGTCACGACCGCGCTGGCCCGCTGAATTCCGCAGTAAAGTCCGGCAACGCCAAAATAAATCCAGCCTTCTTGATATGGCGGCTCCGCCTGGCGTATTTCCTCGGCCCTGATCCGAGGCGACTCGCGCAACGCTATGTCCCCACCGAACACTAGTCCCGTCTCGATTTCTATTTTGGCGAAGGCGCCGATCCCGGGCTTCGCCAAGGCCCGGCTCATTCCTGCAATTGGAGCACATGCCGCAGCAGTGCTGCAGGAGAGATTGACCGAGCGCACAGTCGCCACCGCGCTCGCTGCCGGCATCGGCCCGGTCACGTTGTACTGCGACCCCGATGCTACGCACGACACATTTCTGAAAATGGTCGCGCGGATGAAGATTACCCTCAGGCCGCAACCGCAGGGCGACCTCGGCACCCGGATGCTTGCGGCAGTGGCTACCAGCACCGGACCCGTTCTGGTGATCGGCACCGACTGCCCTGCCTTGACCGAGGCCCATCTTCGCAGCGCCGCCATGGCATTGCGTGATGGCAATGATGTTGTTCTCATTCCCGCCGAGCGTGGCGGTTACGTACTTCTGGGGATGCGCAAGGCGCAGCCGGCACTCTTCTCGAAGATCGCCTGGGGCGGGAGCAGCGTTCTCGCCGACACGCGCGCGCGGATTGTGGAACAGCGTCTCATGCTGGTCGAACGTCCGCCATTATGGGACGTCGACACGGAAATCGATCTCGCGCGTCTCGAACGCGAATTCCCGGAGCTCAAGCTTTAGCGGTTACTGCAGGCGGATGAAAACGAGACCGCAGACAATGAGGCATGCGGCCAAGACGCGGGCCGCGCGCAAAGGTTCTTTCAAAACCACCACGGCAATCCCAGCGCCGAACAGAACGCTCGTCTCTCGCAAGGTGGCGACGATCGCGATCGGCGCCACCGTCATGGCCCAGATCGCAATGCCGTAGGACAGGACCTGCAAGGCACCTCCTGCAAAGCCGCGCAGCCAGAAGCGCTGCATCGCTGGAACGACGTCCCTTCCGTCGCGATAGAGCGCGTAAGGCACCATCACAATCGCAATTCCGATGAAGAGCCAGACCGAATAGGCATTCGGATTTGCCGACAGCCGAGCTCCAATACCGTCGACGACGGAATAGGCACAGATCGTCAGCGCGGTGAACAGCGCAAAGCCGATCGCGCGGCGATCGATTTCGGCCAGGTGCCGACCGCCGCGTGCGGAGAGCAGCAACACGCCTGCGACAAGAACGAAAATCCCGGTCCAGCCTAGTGCACCCAGTTTTTCGCCGACAAAGATCGACGTGACCGCGGCCGTCATCAGCGGAGCCGATCCGCGGGCAATTGGGTAGACCTGACCGAGATCGCCGGTGCGATAGCTTTCGATCAGAGAGGCAAAATAGACCAGATGGATGACGACGGATGCGAGCAACCAGGGCCATGCCGCCGAAGCTGGCATGCCCACCAATGGTGCAAACACCAGCGCCACGATACCGGAGCCTACGGAAATCAGGGTCGTCGTCGAGAGCGGATCGAGACCGACCTTTATCAGGGCATTCCAGCCCGCATGGCATACCGCGGCAAACAAAACAGCGAGAAATACAAAGGTTTCCATGAGAAGGCTTTATCGCCGGCCCCGCTACGGCAATTCAGGAGGTGGGCAATTCATAAGCGAGCCGGCTTGGCGGGCATAGAAATCCAGTAAACGCCAGGAACCGGAAATTTACAGCGACCTATACTTTAGTGGCTAGCCGTCCGAACGGGCCAAGGGTATCGTTTTTAAAACGCCGAATAATGGCGCCATCCGGGAGGAGACCCATGGGACAATCACGTCTATCGCGTCGTGCCGTTCTTAAGACTGCCGCCCTCGGTTCTGCCGCAGCAATTGCTGCTCCATATGTCAGCGGCGTCTATGCCGCAGGTACACTATCACTCGGCTGCTGGGACCACTGGGTGCCCGGCGCCAACAAGGCCCTCGACAAGATCTGCAAGGAGTGGGGCGACAAAAATAAAGTCGACATCCGCATCGACTACATCACCTCGCAAGGCGAGAAGGACAAGCTCACGGCCGCGGCCGAAGCGCAAGCCGGCACCGGCCATGACATCATGTCCCATCGTGACTGGAACATCCGGATCCACCAGACGATGCTCGAGCCGCTCGACGACGTGATCGCGGCGCTCATCAAGACGTACGGCCCGATCAGTCCGGTCGCCGAATATCTCGCCAAGAGCAAGGGCGTGTGGCTCGGCGTGCCGACCGCGGTCGGCAGCCAGGTGAAGCCCTGCTGCTCGCGCTTCGATCTCTACAAGGAGCACGCCGGCATCGATTTGCGCGACATGTTCCCGGCCGACGAATCGAAATGGGACAAGGCCAAGGTCGACAGCTGGACCTGGGACGCCTATGTCACGGCGGCGCAGAAGCTGCACAAGGCCGGCTTCCCGGTCGGCCTGCCGATGGGCCAGACCTCGGACGCGGTCGACTGGGTCGGCGGTTTGTTCAACGCCTATGGCGCGGTGTTCATCGACGCCAAGGACAACATCAAGATCAATTCCGACCAGACCCGGCAGGCGATGGAAATCGCCCGCAAGATCATGGAAGCGAGCCCGCCCGAAGTGTTCGCCTGGGACGACGCCGGCAATAACCGCTGGCTGATCTCGGGCAAGGGCTCGGGCATCATGAATCCGCCGAGCGCCTGGGCGGTCGCCAAGCGCGACAACCCGAAGGTGGCGGAGCAGTGCTGGACGCATCCGGTGCCGAGAGGCCCGAACGGCCGTTTCGTCGGACAACTCCCGCAGTTCTACGGCCTGTGGAAGTTCTCCAAGAACAAGGCCGCTGCGAAAGATCTCCTGCTGCACATCTCGCAGAAGGAATCGGTCGCCCAGCTGGTCGAAGCCTCGGTCGGCTACGATCTGCCCTCCTTCAAGACCATGTATGATCTCGACACCTGGAAGAAGGTCGAGCCGCCGGTCGGCACCGTGTATGCCTACCCGCCGCGCGGCGACGAGCAGACCTCAATGTTCGGTGCACCTGCGCGTTCGGAAGTCGGCGCCCAGATGTACAACCAGGCGATCAACACTGTCATGATCTCGAAGTTCACGCAGGGCAAAGAGAAGCTCGACGACGTAATCAAGTGGGCCGAGAAGGAGCTCGAAGGCACGCTGCGCGCCTGAGGGTTTACGCCAGGACAATCTGCATGCCGGCCCGATTGGCCGGCATGCATCCTCCCGCTAACAGCGAGAGCGCCTGATGGCCGATACCATCCACACCTGGACTCCCGCGCTCAGTGACACGAGTGCGCCCACGGTGCGCAAAAGCGGCCTGCACCGCTTCATGCGACGGCGCTCGACCATCGCGTTTCTGATGTGCCTGCCGCTGATCGTGATCATCTGCGGCTTGGTCATCTACCCCGCGCTTTATTCGATCCACCTGTCGATGCTGAACAAGGCGCAGACGCGCTTCATCGGCTTGTCGAATTTCACGTTCCTGATGTCGCGCGACACGTTCTGGATGGTGGTGTGGCAATCAACAATCTTCGCGCTCTCCGCGGTGTTCTTCAAGGCGCTGATCGGGCTGGTCACCGCGCACCTCGTCAACAACCTGCCGGTCAAAGGCCAGCGCAAATGGCGCGGCATGCTGCTGGTGCCGTGGGTGATCCCGCTGGCCCTGTCGACGCTCGGCTGGTGGTGGCTGTTCGATCCCACCAATTCGGCCTTCAACTACACGCTGCAAAGTCTGGGCTTCGGACGGGTCGCGTGGCTAAGCGACCCTTATTGGGCCCGTTTCACGGTCATCTTGGTGAACGTCTGGTACGGGGCGCCGTTCTTCCTGATTATGTACCTGGCGGCACTTAAATCGGTGCCCGAGCAACTGTATGAAGCAGCGGCCATCGACGGCGCCAATGCCTGGCAGAAGTTCGTGCACATCACGCTGCCGATGATGCGCAATATCATCGCCATCACGGTGCTGTTCTCGCTGATCGTCACCTTCGCCAATTTCGACATCGTGCAGATCATGACGGCGGGCGGACCGCGCAACATGACGCACATGTTCGCCACCTATGCCTTCCTGCTCGGTATCCGCTCCGGCGACCTGCCGCTCGGCGCCGCAACATCGCTGTTCATGTTCCCGATCCTGGCGGTCGCCGCGATCTTCATCCTGCGCGGCGTGCGCAAACGCGGGAGGGAGATCGGGTGAGCACCGCCTCTCTCGCCGTACCGGTCGGCAAAACAGCGCCGGCTCGATCGAGCCTGCGGCGCAGCCGGCGCTGGGCGTTGTTTGCGTCCTATTTCTTTCTGATTTTGTTCGCGATCTTCTTCCTGATGCCGCCCTATTACATGGTCGTGACGGCGCTCAAGAGCGACGCCGAGATGGCGCGGCTGGCGACCAATCCGTGGTTCATCTTCGACGGCGTCACGCTCGATCAGTTCAGAATTCTGCTCACGCAGACCGACTTCCTGATCTTCTTCAAGAATACCGTCATCGTGACGGTGTGCGTGGTGGCGATTACCATGGTAGTCAGCGTGCTGGCCGCATTCGCGCTCGGCCGCATGCGCTTTTGGGGATCGAGCATCCTCGCCACCGGTATCTTCCTCACTTACCTGGTGCCGGACACGCTGCTGTTCATCCCCATGTTCCAGATCGTTAAATCAATCGGTCTGCTCAATTCCTATTGGGGCATGGTGCTGGTCTATCCGACGCTGACAGTGCCGTTCTGCACCTGGATCATGATCGGCTATTTCCAGTCGATCCCGAAGGAGCTCGACGAAGCCGCACTGATCGACGGCGCCGGGCACATGCAGATGCTGCTGAAGATTTTCATTCCAGTCGCCCTGCCCGGCATCATCGCCGCTATGATCTTCGCCTTCACCGTGTCGTGGGCCGCCTTCGTCTATCCGATGGCCTTCCTCTACTCCTCGGATCAGCAGGTGCTCACGGTCGGCACCGTAACCAGCCTGATCCGCGGCGATGTCTATAAGTGGGGCATGCTGATGGCGGGCGCACTGGTCGCCGCCGCGCCGCCGCTCGTGATCTACGCGTTCCTCATGGACTATTACATCGCCGGTCTTACGGCCGGCGCCACCAAGGGCTGAGCAGCATGGCTGAAGTCGCGTTGCGTCAAGTCGTGAAGAAGTACGGCGACGTCGAAGCCGTCCGCGCGATCGATCTGGACATCCCGAACAACGAGTTCGTCGTGTTGGTCGGCCCCTCCGGCTGCGGCAAGTCGACGACGCTGCGCATGATTGCGGGGCTGGAGGAAATCACCTCCGGTGACATCAGCATCGGCGGCCAGGTGGTCAACGATCTGCCGCCGAAGGACCGCGACATCGCCATGGTGTTCCAAAACTACGCGCTCTATCCGCACATGACGGCCTTCGACAACATGGCCTTCGGCCTGAAGCTGCGCAAATTCTCCAAGGCCGAAATCAAGCAGCGGGTCGACCACGCCGCGCGCATTCTCGACATCACCGAACTGCTCGAGCGCCGGCCGAAGGCGCTCTCCGGCGGCCAGCGCCAGCGCGTCGCGATGGGCCGCGCCATCGTCCGCAATCCCAAGGTCTTTCTGTTCGATGAGCCGCTGTCGAACCTCGACGCCAAATTGCGCGTGCAGATGCGCACCGAGATCAAGCGCGTGCACCAGAAGGTCAAGACGACGACCGTCTACGTGACGCACGACCAGGTCGAGGCGATGACGCTCGCCGACCGCGTCGTGGTGATGAACCAGGGGCGCATCGAGCAGATCGGCACGCCGCACGAGCTCTACCATCATCCCCGCACGCGTTTCGTGGCGGGATTCATCGGCTCACCGGCGATGAATTTCATCCCGTGCCGGCTCGAGCAGGCCGGTTCGGGCCTGCGTGCGCGCGTTTTGGACGCAATTGTGCTGCCCGTCCCATCGGACCGTGAAGCCCGTTATCGGTCGGTCGTCGGCAAGGAGATGGTCCTCGGCCTGCGACCGGAGCACATCACCGAGCCGCGCCACAACGGCCGCGCCGATGGCTGCGATTTCGATGTTATTTTGGATGTCGTCGAGCCGATGGGCATGGAGACGATGGTCTTTTTCACCATCAACGGGACCGAGTTCTGCAGCCGTGTCGAGCCGAGCAGCGCGGGCGATGCTGGGAGCAAAATGCGCCTGCACGCCAACGTCGATCACATGCACCTGATCGATCCCGGAAGCGGCGCAGTTATCTAACCCCCCGTTCAGGCTTTCGCAGCGGCTGGCGCCCAGAGTTTCGGCCCCGCGCGCTGATATTGCGGAGGCCGCGCGATATCGGCGCCCAGCGCCTTGGCCGCATGCCAGCCCCAATGCGGATCGTCAAGAAAGCAACGCGCCATCGAGACCATGTCCGCTTCGCCTTTGGCGACGATTTCCTCGGCGTGCTCCGGCTTGACGATCAGCCCGACGGTGCGAGTCGGAATATTTGCCTCGCGCTTCACGCGCGCGGCAATCGGGACGTTGTAACCGGGCTCGGTAGGATTGCGGATGTCGGTGGCGACGCCGCCGGACGAGATGCAGATGAAATCGATGCCCTCGCCCTTCAGCGCGCGAGCGATCGCCACGGCGTCGTCGGGCGTCAGCCCACCCTCGCG
>DATBTA010000052.1:0-3542 GCA_036559505.1 Pseudolabrys sp.
TGCTCTTTGGACGCCAGCAGCCCGATCTTGCTTCGCCGCCACAATACATCGTCAGCGGTCTGCGCCCATTCATTTTCGACCAGGTAGCGCACTTCCGCTTCGGTCAGGTCGCCGGCAACACATTGTCCCAATTCGTCCATGCTGCGCGCGTCTTTGAGGATTCTTTCCATGCGCAACCCGTAGGCATGCAAAAGCCTGCGGGCATGCGATCTGGACAGAAACGGCCATCGCCGCATCGCGTCATCTGTTTGTGAATCAAATGCATCAGGCGAAAATTCTCCACCCGGAAGCGTGGATTGCGCGGTCCAGCGCCGCGACGCGCCCAAATAGCGCCCGAGCCGCGCCAGCGCGGCCTCCGCCAGCCTGCGGTAGGTCGTGATCTTGCCGCCATAGACCGTGAGCAGTGGCGCCTTGCCGTCACGACTGTCGAGAACGAGCTCGTAATCGCGAGTGACGTCTTCCGGCTTGTCGGAGCCGTCGTCGTAGAGCGCACGCACGCCCGAGAAGGACCGGACCACCTCATCAGGTGTGATGACACTGCGGAAATAGCGATTGACGACGTCGCACAGGTAGCTGATTTCATGCGGCGTCGGCGTGGGGGCGCTCAGATCTCCGACAAAATTCTCGTCGGTCGTGCCGATCAGGCTGAAATCATCTGCAAACGGCAGGACGAACACCACCCGCCGGTCCGGCGCTTCCAGGATATAGCCATAGTCATTCTCGAACTGGCGGCGCACGACAATGTGGCTGCCCTTGATCAGCCGCACGCCGCATGCGAGCGGCTGCCGGATGATGGTATCCGCCACGCCGGCGATCCAGGGACCGGCGGCATTGATCAGCACGCGCGCGGTCGCAACACTACGGTGGCCGTGATCGTTGAGCACCAGCTCCCATTCGTCGCGCCGCTCGGCCCGGGTACAGCGCGTGCGCGTCCGGATGACGGCGCCACGCTCGGCGGCGTCAACCGCATTGACCACGACCAGCCGGGAATCGTCGACCGAGCAGTCGGAATATTCGAACCCGTAGCGGAATTCCCGCTTGAGCGGATGACCGGCCTGATGGTGCGTCAGATCGGCCGTACGGGACGCGGGCAGCAATTTGCGCGCGCCGAGCACGTCGTACAGAAAAAGCCCGAAGCGCAGCAGCAGCGCCGAACGCAAGCCCGGCAGCGGCGGCAGCATGAAACGCATCGGCCGCACCAAATGGGGCGCCATCCGCAGCAAGACCTCACGTTCACCCAACGCCTCGCGGACGAGACGAAAAGCGCCATGCTCCAGGTAACGCAACCCGCCATGGATCATCTTGCTGGAGGCTGACGAGGTGCCGGATCCGAGATCGTTCATCTCGACAAGCAGCACGCGGATGCCGCGGCCGGCGGCGTCCCTGGCGAGGCCTGCGCCGTTGATGCCGCCACCGATAATGGCAAGGTCGAAGTCGGCCATTGCGCGCTGATTCGCTTTCCGATGCAGGATGAGCGGCTTGCACTGCACACTCAAGAACAGGAATGCAATAACCTCGCATTTGCGTCATAAATTCCGCAGCGATTGAAAAACGGCCTTCTTGCCGCCATATCAAAGGATGCGTCGCTCATGGTGCACGCCGGGGGCGGCGGTCAGCGAACCTGAAACTGGAACCAATGCCCTCGCCCCGCCTGCTCGTTGTTGAAGGAAATTCCCCGCAGACAATGGCCGAGCACGTCGCGGCCGGCGGAATTCCGGCGAGCAAGGGCTATTCCGACCTGCTGCGCGAGCTGTTGCCCGGAGCCGTGGTGGATATTTGCTATCCCGGTGACCCGGCGGCCTTGTTGCCGGAAGGCGCCTCACTCGAAGGATATGATGGCATCGCGATCACCGGCTCCAGCCTGCACGTCTACAACGCCGGCCCCGAGGTGATGCGGCAGATCGAATTGGTGCGCGCGGCGCTCAAGACCGGCACGCCGATGTTCGGGTCGTGCTGGGGCATCCAGATCATCACCGCGGCCGCCGGTGGCAGCGTGCGCAAGAACCCGAAAGGCCGTGAAATTGGTTTCGGCCGCGGCATCCGCCTCACCGAGGCCGGCCGCAAACATCCCATGTATGTCGGCAAGCTCGACGTCTTCAATGCACCGACCGTGCATCTCGACGAAATCGAGGCACTCGCGCCTGGCACGACCGTTCTTGCCACCAATGCGGTCTCAGACGTGCAAAGCGCCGAAATCCGGACAAACGGCTCCACCGCCTGGGCGGTCCAGTATCACCCCGAATATCCGCTGCGCGAGATCGCCGCCATTGTCCGGCGCATCGGTGCGCGCTTGATCGAGGAAGGGTTCTTCGCGGACGTGCCTGACATCGAAACATTTGCGCTGGACCTCGACATGCTGGATCGCGATCCCGGCTGCAAGCGCCTGGCCTGGCGGCATGGCATCAGCAAGAATGTCCTCGACAAGAAACTCCGGGTCGGCGAAGTGGCGAACTGGATCGAGTTTCAGGTTCTGCCGACGCGCGTGAAACGCGGGCGCGGCTGAGCAAGGTTCGGGCATCCAGGATGGATTTTTCCGGAAAGCAGGTGGTGGTGACGGGCGGCACCGGCGCGCTCGGCACTTCTGTCGTCAGTGCGCTGATCGGCGCCGGCGCGACCTGCACGGTGCCTTATGTTCACGACGCGGAAGCCGAGCGATTCCCCTATCGTGGCCAGCCGCAGGTGACACTGATCAAGGTTTCCGATTTGTCCGAGGAAGCCGAAGTGGCAAAGGTCTACGCAGGCGTCAAATCTCTTTGGGCCTCGATTCACATTGCGGGTGGCTTCGCGGCGGCCAAGATCACCGACATCGACAAGACCGCGCTGATGGCGCAGATCGACGGCAACCTCACGTCCTGTTTTCTGTGCTGCCGCGCCGCAGTGAAGGCGATGATGCCGGCCGGCGGCGGGCGCATCGTCAATGTGGCGGCGCGTCCGGCGCTGGAGCCGCGGAGCGGTGCCGGCATGACCGCCTATACCGTCGCCAAGGCCGGAGTGGCGGCGCTCACGATGGCGCTTGCCGAGGAAGTTGCGAAGGATGGAGTTCTGGTGAACGCCGTCGCGCCTTCGATCATGGACACCGCGGCCAATCGCAAGGCCATGCCGAAGGCCGACCACGCCGCCTGGCCGAAAGTGGAAGAAGTCGCGGCGACGGTTGCGTTCCTGGCGTCGCCGGGCAACCGCGTCACCCGTGGCGCCATCGTCCCGGTCTACGGAAAATCTTAGACTAAGGGTGACTAGTGCAGATGCAATTGCTGTGTCCGCTTTAGTCCTGAAAGCGGACATGTGCGGTGCAACAGCCCATGTCTGCTATGGGCCAATAGCGGACATTCCTCCATTCACTCGATCACCTCGTCGGCGCGGACAATGAGCGCCGGCGGCACAGCGATGCCGAGCGCTTTGGCAGTCTTC
Organism: Pseudolabrys sp.; assembly: GCA_036559505.1. Classification (GTDB taxonomy): domain Bacteria; phylum Pseudomonadota; class Alphaproteobacteria; order Rhizobiales; family Xanthobacteraceae; genus Pseudolabrys. The sequence goes on from DATBTA010000052.1 coordinate 3,409, forward strand.
ACATTAATAACAAGTTCGAACTTGTTTGCCTGTTCGATTGGCAGTTCGCGGACATTGGTGCCATTCAGGATTTTGACAACGTACCCCGCGGCCAGCCGGAACAACGCGGAAAAATCGGTGCCGTAGGAAATCAA
>DATBTA010000053.1:0-3067 GCA_036559505.1 Pseudolabrys sp.
GCGCGCGCGGCCGGCGTGCCGGTGAACGTGATCGACAAGCCGGCGTTCTGCGATTTTTCATTCGGCGCGATCGTCAATCGCTCGCCGCTGGTGATCGGGATTTCGACTGATGGCGCGGCGCCGGTCTTTGCCCAGGCGATCCGGGCCAAGCTCGAAGCGCTGCTGCCGAAAGGCTTCGCGGATTGGGCCGTGGCTGCCGCGCGTTGGCGCGGTGCGCTGAAGCTCACAGGGCTGTCATTCGCGGCACGGCGCAGGTTCTGGCAGATCTTCACCGCCCACGCGGTCGCCGATCCTGACCGCGCGCCGGTTCAGGCCGACTTCGACAGCTTCATTGCTGAGGTCAAGGGCCTTGGAGCGTCGGTCGAGAGTGGATCGGTGACTTTGGTCGGCGCCGGGCCGGGCGATCCGGAATTGCTGACATTGCGCGCGGTGCGCGCGCTGCAATCCGCGGACGTGATCTTGTTCGACGATCTCGTGTCACGCGAGGTGATGGACTTCGCGCGCCGTGAGGCAAGGAAGATGCTGGTCGGCAAAACGGGCTTCGGCCCGTCCTGCACGCAGGAGGACATCAACAGCCTGATGGTGAGCCTGGCGAAGCAGGGCAAACGCGTCGTTCGCCTCAAGGGCGGCGATCCGCTGATTTTCGGACGCGCGGCCGAGGAGATCGCGGCGTGCGAAGCGGCCAAGATCGCGGTCGATGTCGTGCCCGGCATTACCTCGGTGCAGGGCGCGGCGGCTCGGCTCGGTATTGCGCTGACCGACCGCAAGAAGGCGCGGCGGCTTCAGTACGTCACAGGTCATGCCAAACGCGGCGGCCTGCCGGCCGACCTTGACTGGAGGAGTCTCGCGGATCCTTCGACGACGACGGCTGTCTTCATGCCGACACGGACGCTTGCCGCGCTGGCCGAAAAGGCCATCGCCGAAGGTCTCGACCGGCACACGCCAGCGCTGGCGATTTCGCGTGCCACCCGGCCCGATCAGGCCGTTGTTTCCGCGTCTATCGGCGAGCTTGCGGGGCGGCTTGCGCAGGCCGGATTGCCCGGCCCGGTGCTTGTAATGATCGGAAACACCGTCTCATCGGCGAGCGGCGCGGTATCGAGGCGTTCGACCGGTGCCGCCTAGCGCCTAGCAAGACTTTTGGGTGGCTTCGAAGCGCAGTATGCCAGACGTTGAACGTAGGGCGAATGTCGGCTTTTAACCCAAAGCGGACGTTGTACTCGGCTGCAGACGTTTGCTTAAAAGTGTATCCTTCGCGAGCCAACTTCTTACGAGTGGGGCAGGCCAGAAGTTTTCGACTTTCCGGCTTGAGCGGCCGCCAAGTTGGCCTGCGTGGACCGGTCCCCGACCGCCAACCGGCGCATCAGCTTGTGCTATCATGCTCTGCCTTGCTCAAGCGGAGCGTCAGTCTTGTCCACTGTGGAGCGCGTAGAGCGTAGACTTACAGCCATCCTGGCAGCCGATGTAGCTGGATACAGCAGGCTCACCGGCTTGGACGAAGAGGGCACGCATGCCCGGCTTACGGACCATCTTCGCTCCCTTGTAGATCCCAAGATCGCCGAACATCGCGGCCGTGTCGTCAAGAACACGGGTGACGGGCTGCTGGCCGAGTTCGGCAGTGCCGTCGACGCCGTGCGTTGTGCGGTGGATATCCAGTGCGGCATGGTTCAACGCAATTGCGATGTTCCGGAAGAGAAGCGGATCGATTTCCGCATCGGCATAAACGTCGGCGACGTCATCATTGACCGCGGCGACATCTTCGGGGACGACGTCAATGTGGCTGTACGCCTTGAGGGCCTGGCCGAGCCGGGAGGCATCTGTGTCTCCAGCCGTGTCAGGGAGGATGCCGAGGGCAAGCTCGAGATCATCTTCGACAACGCAGGCGAGATAGAGCTCAAGAACATCATCCGGCCGGTGCAAGTCTACTATGTGCGGCTGGGCGGTGCCGCGGGGCCAAGCTCCCGCCCTGCCTTGCCGCTGCCGGACAAGCCCTCGATTGCGGTGCTCCCGTTCCAGAACATGAGCGGCGATCCGGAGCAGGAGTATTTCAGTGACGGCATCGTAGAGGACATCATCACGGCGTTATCGCGGTTCCGGCAGCTATTCGTCATCGCGCGCAATTCAAGCTTCAAATACAAAGGCCAGGCGGTGGATATACGCCAGGTCGGCCGGGAGCTGGGAGTGCGGTACGTGCTCGAGGGCAGCGTTCGCCGCGGGGGTGATCGGGTCCGTATCACCGCACAGCTCATCGACAGCAGTGATGGAAGCCACAGATGGGCCGAATATTACGATCGCGAACTGAAAGATGTATTCGCAGTCCAGGAGGAGCTCGCGCACACTATCGCTGCGATCCTTGAGGCGCATATCAGCAAGGCGGAAGCCGAACGCACATTATTGAAACCGGCTGCTACGTGGCAGGCATACGATCATTACGTGCGGGCTGCCGCTACCTGGGCGTTTTTCCAGTCGTCATGGAAACTGGAAGGTCTGCTGGAAACGCGACGGCATCTCGCGAACTCGTTATCGATCGATCCGAAATATGCGCGGACCTACGCGCTGCTCGCCAGCACGCACAGGGTTGCGTGGCTTAATCCTCTGAATGAGGAATATTTAAACCCGTCTGCGCTCGACGAGGCGATCAGCCTAGCGCGCACCGCAATAGAGCTCGATCCCAATCTGCCCGAGGGATACGCGGAACTGGCATATAACCTGGTCCGCAAGCGGGACTTCGATGCAGCCACTGCCGCCGTCGAAAGGGCGATCGAACTGGAGCCTAATTTTGTCAACTATCGCATCGCCGCGGTGCTTCTGAATGTCGGGGAAGCGGCAAGAGCCATTGAGGTTGCGAAAACGCAAATGCGGCATGATCCATTCCATCCGCATTTCGCACCTCTGATGGTCGGCGAAGCCTGCTATCTGCTCAAGCAATATAGCGAAGCCCAACGGTGGCTTGGTCAATGCACCGCCCGCGCGCCCAATCATCAATACGGTCACGCCTTCCTGGCCGCGACCTACGCACAGCTGGGACGTTTGGAAGATGCTCGCGCCGAGGCCGCCGAAGTCTTGCGGG
>DATBTA010000054.1:0-2640 GCA_036559505.1 Pseudolabrys sp.
CTTATTGGGCGAAGCCGCTGTGGGCGCCGGCAGTCGACGCACTTGATGTGCCCCTGCTCTCGCGCCTGCTCGGACGGCGGCGCGGGTGGCTTATGCTGACGCAAATTCTGCTGTTCATCTCGATCATATTGCTTGCGATCAACGACCCGGCCTCTTCGCCATGGCTTGTCGCCGGCGCAGCCTTGCTGGTCACAACCGCCTCGGCCACGCAGGACATCGTCATCGATGCGTTCCGCGTCGAAAGCCTGCCCGAGAACGAGCAGGCCGCGGGCATGGCGTCTTACGTCGCCGCCTATCGCATCGCGGTCCTGGTTTCGAGCGCCGGCGCGCTGTTCCTGGTGAGCGGCCTCATGGGACTCGGGCTCGACAAACAGGCTGCCTACCGCGCGACTTTTGTCGCGATGTCGGCGCTCGTCCTGGTCGGCGTCATCGCTACGCTGCTGGCCAGGGAACCGATCGAATCGGAAGCCGCCGCGGCCGACCACTCCGCGCATGCGCGCGATAGCTCCTGGAAACGCGTGAGCAATACGGCGATTGCAAGCTTTTCCGAGTTCCTGTCACGCGATATGGCCATTGCGGCGCTGGCCTTCGTGATGATTTTTAAATTCGCCGATACCCTCGCGAGCGCCTTGACGACGCCGTTCGTGCTAGAGACCGGCTTCACGCGCGTCGAGCTCGCCACCATCATCAAAGGCGTCGGATTTGCTGCTGCGATTGCGGGCGGGTTCGCAGGGGGTTTCATCGCGCGCGCTTTGCCGATGGCGACCAGCCTCTGGATCGGCGGCGTCTTGCAAGCGGTGGCAATCTTCGCCTTCGCATGGCAGGCGGTTGTCGGCCGAGACGTTGCGTGGCTGACCTTCGCCATCACCGCCGAAAATTTCACCAGCGGCATCGGAACCGTGATTTTTGTCGCCTACCTTTCGGCGCTTTGCGGCAACCCGCTTCACACGGCCACGCAATATGCCTTGTTGACCGCGCTGTTTGCATTGGCGCGCACGGTGCTCGCGCTCGGTTCCGGCTACATCGCGGCGGCGACGGGTTGGATGTGGTATTTCGTCATCTGTGTGGCCGCCAGCATTCCAAGTTTCATCTTGCTCGCCTGGTTGCAACGGGGTGGACATTTCGCAACGCTGTCCGCGAAGCGGACATAAAGAAGACGCGTTGCACACCGTCGCCATAATCATGAAACTTTCACGCGCGGAACGATGACCCGACGCATGCGTTTGGCCCACGTATGTTTGAAGGAGACTGCCATGCGTCTGAACTTGAAACTTTCGGTGCTGGGCTGCGCGCTGGCCGGCGTGATTGCTTCGTCATTGCCCGCCGCAGCGGACTGGCACAAGCCGTATATCTATCGCGAGTCCAACGGGAGTTGGACGAACGTTCGTTACGATGACGGCGTCTGCAACTACTACTTCTCGCGCAATAGCTACGACAACAATATGCACCTGAACAAATACGGCGATTGCTCGCACGTCGCTATCGGGTCTGACGGCATGGCACGGCCCGTCTATCTGACGCCGACGCCCTACGGCGCCGTCGAGACGTACGGAAGCGGCCTAGAATAACGTCCGTTGCTTGATCGCGGCGGCGAGCGTGCCTTCATCGAGATAGTCAAGCTCGCCGCCGACCGGCACGCCGTGCGCGAGCCGCGTCACTTTCACCTTCGCGTCAGCCAGAAGCTCGGTGATGTAGTGCGCCGTGGTCTGGCCGTCGACCGTGGCGTTAAGCGCCAGGATCACCTCTTTGACCGGCGTTTCGTGCGCGCGCGAAATCAGCGCGTCGATTGACAGGTCCTGCGGGCCGACCCCGTCGAGAGGAGACAGCGTGCCGCCGAGCACGTGATATCGGCCATTCACCGCGTGCGCGCGTTCGAGCGCCCATAAGTCCGCAACGTCGGCAACCACAACGATGATCGAGGCGTCACGCTTGCCGTCGGTGCAAACCGTGCACGGATTTTGCGTGTCGATATTGCCGCAAACCTTGCAGATCTCGATCTTTTCCATCGCCGTTTCAAGCGCGGAGGCGAGCGGGGCCATCAGCAGTTCGCGCTTCTTGATGAGGTGCAGCGCCGCGCGCCGCGCGGAGCGCGGGCCCAGACCGGGCAGCCGCGCCAGCAGCTGGATCAGGCGCTCGATTTCAGGTCCGGCGACGGCGGTGGGCATTGAATAAGAACATCAGGTCAAACCCAGTCCCGGCGGCAGCGGCAGCCCGCCGGTGACCTCTTTCATTTTTTCCTGGAGCACGCCTTCCGCCTTGCGCCGCGCATCGGCATGCGCCGCGACGATCAGATCCTCGACAATTTCCTTTTCCGACGGCTTTAGCAGCGAATCGTCGATCTTCACGCCTTTGAGGTCGCCCTTGGCCGAAAGCGTAACCTTGACGACGCCACCGCCCGCGGTCCCCTCGACCTCGATCTGGTCGAGTTCCGCCTGCATCGCCTGCATCTTCGACTGCAACTGCGCGGCCTGTTTCATCAGGCCGAGGAAATCCGCCATCGGCTAGTCCTCACGCTCATCGGAACTGGCATCCGGCGTCTGCTCTGCCTGATCCGGGCCATTTTGCGTCACGCCTACGATCTTGGCGCCCGGGAACCGGCTGAGCACGGCCTGCACCAGCGGATCGCTCTGTACGTCGCGC
>DATBTA010000055.1:0-9685 GCA_036559505.1 Pseudolabrys sp.
CATTGCTTTACCGGCGGGCGCGACCTCGCCTTTATGGCCATCGAATTGGGCCACTACGTCTCGTTTACGGGCATTCTGACGTTCAAGAATTCCGACGCGCTGCGTGCGATCGCCGCTGCCTTGCCGGCCGACCGCATCATGGTGGAGACAGACGCGCCCTATCTGGCTCCGCTGCCGTATCGCGGAAAACGCAATGAACCTGCATACGTAGTCGAAACTGCTAAAGTTTTAGCTGATGCGCGGGGCGTGCCGGCTGACGAAATCGCACGGCAAACGACCGAGAATTTCTTCCGGCTCTTCAACAAGGTCCCGCGCACGCTGGCGAACGCCGCATGAGCTTAACCTTTACGATCCTCGGCTGCGGTTCCTCAATGGGCGTGCCGCGCGTGGCTCTCGGTTGGGGTTCGTGCGATCCGAATAATCCGAAGAACCGCCGCCGGCGCTGCTCTTTGTTGGTCGAACGCGTGCAGGCGCAAGGAAAGGTCACGCGCGTTCTGGTCGACTGTTCGCCCGATCTGCGTATGCAGCTGCTCGACGCGGAGGTCGACTGGATCGACGGCGTTCTGGTGACGCACGAACATGCCGATCATACGCACGGCATAGATGACCTGCGGCCCTTGTTTGTGAGCAAGCGCCGGCGCGTCGATGTCTATCTGGATGAGCCGACATCGCGGTCGATGCACGCCCGCTTCGGCTATTGCTTTATGACGCCGCCGGGCAGCGAATATCCTCCGATCGCCACCGAAAAACGCTTGGTCGCCGGCAAGCCGGTCACGATCCAGGGGCAGGGCGGCGCGATAGAGCTCCTGCCCGTCCTGCAGGATCACGGCGACATCCCTTCTCTCGGGTTCCGCTTCGGCAATGTCGCATACTCGGCGGATATCAAAAGCCTGGCGCCCGACAGTATTGCGGCATTGGCCGGCCTAGACGTCTGGATCGTCGACGCGCTGCGCCGAACGCCGCATCCGAGCCATTTCCATCTCGATGAGACGCTGGAATGGATCGCCAGGATCAAACCGAAACGCGCGATCCTGACGAACCTTCACACAGACATGGATTACGCGACGCTCTGCGCCGAGCTGCCGCCGGGTGTCGAACCGGGCTACGACCGGATGTCGTTTGCCGGTTAAAGTGCCACGAGCGCCAGCGCGCGCTTGGTCTTGGAAAGATAGAGTTTTATCGATCGAATACGGCCCTGGATCCCGTCATGGACCCGGCGGCGGATCATTTAGGCTTGGCGTTATGGGCCTATATAAAATATTCCATAATATGTCTTATGCGAATCCCAGATATGCGGTCGCAGCCGCGCGAGGGCTTTGGTACGGTCCGAAAATCAATCCGCGCCAAGCGCCAGCCAGACGTCCGCCCCCGTGAAGCCGTCCCGTGACATTACGCGCCTGCTAGAGATCATGGCGGCGCTCCGTACGCCGGGCACGGGTTGCCCGTGGGACCTGGAGCAAAATTTCAGGACGATTGCTCCCTATACGCTTGAGGAAGCCTACGAGGTTGCGGACGCCATTGCGCGCAATGATCTGGCAGGCCTGAAGGACGAGCTCGGCGATCTGCTTCTGCAGGTCGTTTTCCACGCACGGATGGCTCAGGAGCAAGGCGCCTTCGCATTCGACGACATCGTCGAGGTGCTGACCGCCAAATTGATCCGGCGGCATCCGCACGTCTTTGCGGACGCCGATGGCAAGACCGCGGACGCCGTTAAGGGTTTGTGGGAGCGCATCAAGGCGGAGGAAAAGGCCGAGCGCGGCGAGAAGGGCGCAAATGGCGCGCTGGCCGGCGTTCCGGTCGGCCTGCCTGCGTTAACCCGTGCCTTGAAGCTGCAGGACAAGGCTGGCCGCGTGGGCTTCGACTGGAACGACCCGCGCGCAGTGCTCGCGAAGATCCGCGAGGAAGCGGACGAGATCGAGGCCGAGCTTGATGAGGCCAATGGCAACCGGCTGGGTGCGGAAGTCGGCGATCTTTTGTTTGCGGTCGTCAACCTCGCCCGTCATCTGGGCGCTGATCCTGAAGGCGTCCTGCGCGAAACCAACCTGAAATTCGAGCGCCGCTTTGCCTCGATCGAGCGCGCGCTGGCTGCGCGCGGAAAAACGCCGAAGGAGGCAACCCTGTCAGAGATGGACGCGCTCTGGGACGAGGCTAAAGCCGCCGAAAAGTAAATTTCAGGAATTGAACTTTGCCCGCACCCGCGCCGCGTTATCGGCATCCGCGCGCACCGTCACGGTCAGTCGGCCGTCATCATGCACGTCTTTCGCGAGTACTTCGGAGTGGCGGTAAAGCCAGCTCAGGCCAGCGCCGTCCGCAGGATCAACCGACACCAAGATGGTCTGCCGGCTTTCGCCCAGGCGCGCTTCAATGGCGGCCAAAAGGTCGCTCATGCCCTCACCGGTTAACGCCGATACGGCAACCGCACGGCTCTCCGCGGATCTGCGTTCCACCAGATTGAGTACCCTCGCCCGCGCCTCCGCATCGAGGCAATCGATCTTGTTCCAGACCTCGATCAGGCGCTTGTCGGCAGCGGCGATCCCCAATTCGCCGAGCACCTTTTCAACGTCATGCAACTGAGCTTCTGAATCTCCGTGCGACACGTCGCGCACGTGGAGGATGACGTCGGCTTCGATGACCTCCTCTAGCGTCGCACGAAACGCCGCCACCAGCATCGTCGGAAGATCCGAGATGAATCCGACCGTATCGGACAGGATCGCCTTGACCCCGCGCGGCAACTCCACGGCGCGCAGCGTCGGGTCAAGCGTTGCGAACAACATATCAGCCGACAGGACGGTCGCCGCCGTCAGCCTGTTGAACAGCGTCGACTTGCCTGCGTTTGTATATCCGACCAGCGCGACAATCGGATAGGGCACGCGCTTGCGGCTGTCGCGATGCAGCTTGCGGGTGCGCTTAACCTTATCGAGCTCACCTTCAATGCGCGCGATCCGGTCTTCGATTACGCGCCGGTCAGCCTCGATCTGGGTTTCGCCCGGCCCGCCGAGGAAGCCGAAGCCACCGCGCTGACGCTCAAGGTGAGTCCACGACCGCACCAGCCTGCTCTTCTGATAGGTCAGATGCGCCAGTTCGACCTGCAACGCCCCTTCCCGCGTGCGCGCCCGTCGGCCGAAGATTTCGAGGATCAGCCCCGTTCGATCGATAACTTTTGCGCTCCACGCCTTTTCAAGATTGCGCTGCTGAACCGGAGAGATCGGGCAATCCATGACGACGATCGAGGCCGACAGGCTTTTTACCATCCCGGCAATCTCATCGACCTTGCCTTTGCCGATGTAGGTTGCCGGACGGATGTCGTTGAGCGTGACAAGCCCCGCCTGCATGATTGTGAGATCAATGGCGCGCGCAAGACCGACGGCCTCCTCGAGGCGTGCTTCGGGCGTACGTGCGCTCGCTCGCGCGCCCACGTTTCGGCGCGGCGATGCCTTGACCCAGGGTTCAATGACGATCGCACGGCCGGTCTCCCTGCCCGATGGTGCCGGGCTTAAGAGATCGCTCGCCTGATCACGTCGACGTAATTCCAACTAGACTTTGTCTCCGGCCGGCGGCTCGTCGGCCCCTTCGAAGAGCTGGATCGGGTGTCCCGGCATGATGGTCGAAATCGCATGCTTGTAGACAAGCTGCGAATGCCCGTCCCGCCGCAGCAGAACGCAGAAATTGTCGAACCAGGTCACCACGCCCTGCAATTTAACACCATTCACCAGAAATATGGTGAGGGGTATTTTGCTTTTTCGAACGTGATTGAGAAAAGTGTCTTGCAGATTTTGCGCACGATCGGCTGCCATGGCCGTTTTTCCATTTTTTGCTCGCGTCTAACGCGCGAGACCTTTCGTTGCCCAAGTCCTTCCGCATGCGACCTGATGCGCATGCGCCACTCTGCCCCACGCGTAGCGGTGCGAGGCCCGGGAGATACTATTAGATGGCAGGCTGTGTTGTTGCGCAAGCACAAGTTCCTGTGAGCGCGCGTAACCCTTTGAAACCATGAGGATGTTCTAGCCTTTCGACGTCGCGCGAACGGCCTAGACGGCGATTTCGGCGTAGCGGTGATAGTCGCGACGGAGCGCCGTGGTGATCAATCCTGGGGCGCCGTTTCCCACCGAATGGCCATCTATTCTCACCACGGGTAGCACGACCTGACTCGCCGACGTGATGAATGCTTCGCGCGCCTGAAAGGCCTCCTCAACCGTAAACGTGCGTTCCTCGAAAGGAAGCCCCTGGGCCTTGATGATGTCGATTACGACCGATCGCGTAATGCCGGGAAGGATGTCTGCTCCAAGTGGATGCGTGATGAGTTTGCCGTCACGGCTGACGATCCACGCGCTCGATGAAGAACCTTCCGTGATGCGCCCTTTCGCATCGACGAGCCAGGCCTCGCGCGCGCCCTGCTCGCGCGCGGTCTGTTTGGCCAGCACGTTCGGCAACAGAGCGATGGATTTGATGTCGACGCGTTTCCACCGGATGTCGGGTACAGTAACGACCGAGACGCCTTCGGCGGCCACCTGCTCGAGACGGTCCAGATCATTGCTGCGCGCGGTTACGACCAGCGACGGACGTGTGTTCTCGGCCGGAAACGGAAAATCGCGCTTCGCAACGCCGCGGGTAACCTGCAGGTAGATGATCCCATCGCGTACCCGGTTTCGTCGGATCGTCTCGCGCAGTACCACGGCCAGCGCATGAGGCGACATCGGCCGTGCGATCCGCAGTTCCTTGAGCGATCGATCGAGCCGCGCCATGTGCCGGCTCTCGTCGATCATGTGACCTCCCCTCACCTCGCAAACCTCGTAAACGCCATCCGCGAACTGATAGCCGCGGTCCTCGACGGCGACCTTTGCCTGGCCGTGCGGCACATAGCGGCCGTTGACGTATGCAATGCGTGACATGATCAGCTAATCGATCCCAAGGGCCTTGAGCTTGCGGTGGAGCGCCGAGCGTTCCATGCCTACGAATTCGGCTGTACGCGAGATATTGCCGCCGAAGCGGCTGATCTGCGCAACCAGATATTCGCGCTCGAACACTTCCCGGGCGTCGCGCAGCGGAAGCCCCATCAAATGCTCACCGCCATTTCCGTTCGGCATGTTCGGGACCATCGAGCCGACATCCGGCGGCAACATGCTCGCGTTCATCACGGCCTCCGGGTCACCGCCTGCCAGGATCATCAGCCGCTCGATGTTGTTGCGCAGCTGGCGGACATTGCCTGGCCAGTTATGCGATTGCAGAACGGCCATGGCGTCATCGCCGATGCGGCGCTTGGGCAATCCTGTCGCCTGCGAAATCTGATCCATGAAATACTCGACGAGATCGGGGATATCTTCGCGCCGCTCAGCCAAAGGCGGAACGCGGATCGGAACCACTGCCAGACGGTGATAAAGATCTTCGCGGAATTTGCCTTCGGCAATCAGGGCCTCGAGATTTCGTGCCGTCGACGAAACGATCCTTACGTCGACGGCAATCTTGGCGCTGCCGCCAACGCGCTGAAATGTCTGGTCGACGAGCACACGCAATATCTTGTTCTGGGTCTCGCGCGGCAGCTCGGCGATGTCGTCAACGAAAAGCGTGCCGCCATGGGCCTCTTCCAGGGCGCCGGCTTTCCGGCCCTCCGATCCATTTGACTGGTCGACACCAAACAATTCGATTTCCATACGCTCCGGCGTAATAGCGGCGGCGTTGATCACAACAAATGGACCGCTTGCGCGTGCCGACTGCAGATGAAGCGTCCGCGCAGTGAGCTCCTTGCCGGCGCCGGAGGGACCGACAACAAGAACCCGGCTGTTGGTCGGCGCCACACGCTCGATTCCCTGCCGGAGCTGCCCCATCGCAGCAGAACGGCCAATCAACGTCGCGGGGACTGGCGTCAGTTGCTTGAGCTCCTTGACCTCGCGCCTGAGCCGCGAATTTTCCAGCGCACGGTCCGCAACCAGCACCAGCCGGTCCGCCTTGAACGGCTTTTCGATGAAGTCGTACGCGCCGAGCTTGATGGCGGCGACCGCCGTTTCAATGTTTCCGTGACCGGAGATCATCACGACCGGAAGCTCGGGGTGCTCGTGTTTGACGGCTTCGAGCAATTGCAGCCCATCCAGTTTGCTGCCCTGCAGCCAGATATCGAGAAAGACAAGGTTCGGCCGGCGCGCAACAATTGTGCCCAATGCATCATCGCTGTTACGTGCGGTGCGCGTGACATAGCCCTCGTCCTGAAGAATACCCGCGACCAGATCGCGGATATCGGCCTCGTCGTCGACAATTAGAATTTCGGAGGCCATGTTACTTCCCACTCACCGACGTTGGTTGCTCTGACTGCGGCTGCTCGGCCTTGCCGGCGGCGGCAAATCGTATGCGCACCCATGCGCCGCGCTGACCTGGTATCTTTTCGCTGGCGTCCCGCAGCTCGACGCTGCCGCCATGCTCCTCGATGATGCGCCCGACGATCGCCAGCCCCAATCCTGTGCCCTTTTCCCGCGTCGTCACGTAAGGCTCGAGCAGCCGGCTGCGGTTCGATTTGGGGAGGCCGATACCGTTGTCGATGACGTCGATCACGACATCGTCACCTTCCCGTGCCGCGAATACGCGGATTGTCCCTTTGCCGAGCTCCTCGTGCGGAACGGCGGCGATCGCCTCGGTCGCATTCTTGATGATGTTGGTCAGCGCCTGTGAGATCAGCCGCCGGTCAAACCGGGCCGGCATCGGATCCTCGTCGATTTTGGTATCGATATCGATTTCGGAGTTTCCAACGCGCATCAAGAACGCGGTTTGCCGGACAGCATCAGCAACGTCTTCGGTGGCCATAACGGGCTTCGGCATCCGCGCAAAATGCGAGAACTCGTCGACCATGCGCCGGATGTCTTCGACCTGACGAACAATCGTGTCCGTGCATTGTTCGAAGACGCCACGATCCTCCACGATCATCTTGCCGTACTTCCGGCGCAGCCGTTCGGCCGAAAGCTGAATCGGGGTCAGCGGGTTCTTGATCTCGTGCGCGATGCGACGGGCGACATCAGCCCAGGCGGAAGTGCGCTGCGCGGCAACCAGCTCTGTAATATCGTCCAACGTCACGACATGGCCGCGATCGGAGTCTCCGGCCTGTTCGCTTGTCACGCGCACCGAAAGATTGCGCTCACGGCCGTTGCGACTGATCGTGATCTGATCCTGCGTGCGCGCTCCGGACCCGGCCGCGGCGATGAATTCGGCAAGCTCGGGGAACGTCTCGGCGAGCGGCCTGCCGAGGGCTTCGCTTTCGGTGCAGCCGATCAATTTTTCCGCCGACCGGTTGAGGATACTGATCGCGCCGTGTCCGTCGACGCCAATGACGCCGGCGCTTGCTCCCGCCAGAACGGCTTCGGTGAATCGCCGGCGGCTGTCGATGAGATCGTGCGCCTGCATAATGTCGTCACGCTGCGTCCGCAGCTCTTGCGTCATCCGGTTAAACGTTTCACCGAGTTGTGCCAGGTCCCCTTCCGCCTGGCGCACCGGAACGCGCACATAAAGGTTTCCGGTCGAAACGGCATTCGCGGCGCCAATAAGTCTTCGGATCGGCGCAACCAGCCGGTTGGCAAAATTCAGCCCGATCCAGACTGCCGAGAGAAACACCGTCAGCGCGATCACGGTGTACATCAGCGCGAACGCCACCTGCACGCCGGCCCGGCGCGTTTCGAGTGCCGCATATTCTGTCGCGCTCGCACGGGTTGCCTGAAGTTGCGGGACGACACGTGGATCGAGCAGTCGCGTCAGATAAAGATAATAGTCCTCATACTGATCCAATTTGACGACGGCCGCGACGTAATTGGCGTCCGGCAGCAGAACGACCTGCGGTTCTTTACTGCCGATAAGCGGCAGTGCATCGCGTGGCGGCAGCGCGAAGGTCTGATTGATATTGAGATCGGCACGCGCAATGACTTTCAGCTCCTTGTCGAGCACGATGGCTGCGGCAAGGCCCCGGACCTGTGCCTGAAAAGTCAAAAACTGGCGAAGTTTGTCGGGGTCCTGGTCGAAGACACTCTTGTTACGTGCGATGTCGTAGCCCATCACCATGATGTCCGAGCGCACGATCTGGGCGTGGTCGCGCAGGTAGGCTTCAGCGACGATCAGCGAGTTCTCGATTGCCGAACGCGTGCGAGTGGAAAATAACCGGTCAAGGCCGCGGTCGAGTGTCACGCTGGCGACGATCGCCACCAGGATCGCCGGTGCCGCAGCGATCAACGAAAAGATTCCGACGATCCGGACATGCAATCGTGCCGCCGCCCGTCCGGTCCGGCGTGCCTGCACGACCTGCCACACGTCGCGAACGATGACCGCCAGCAGCACCACCACCGTGGCCGCGTTTGCGGCAAGCAGCGAAACCACCACGTCGTGTGTCGGCGAAAGCGGCGTAAAATCGGCGAGGACTATGAACGTCACGAACGCCGACAGCAGCGCCAACCCGACGGCTAACGGACCAAGGATGCGCATTTCGCCGCGCTTTGCGGGTGCGCCGGCGAGCGCGGTATCGGCGGTTGCAGCCTGTTCGGCGCTCATACGTCCCTGTTGCGGAAGCGGCTGCGGAGGCAGCACGATCATGTCCGTCCCGAAAAGGGGCTTGAATCGGCCCCTTTTATGAACTGATGCTTTTATACAACAATGTTGCCAAATTACGACAAAACCTAGACCGCAGTTATCACGCTTTTGCGCGAAAGGACGGATTTCGCGTTCGACTGGTGGCGCCCACCGGCAACGATGTCACGGCCAGCCTGCCCCATTGTTATCGCAGGGCCGGAAACGACGGCTAGTTCAGAAGGCGTGCAAGCGCTGCGCGATTTATGAGGTTGATCGTTCTTGCTGATGCGCGCTCGATCAGGCTGGCCCGCTCCAGCTCCGTGATGGTCCGGCTGACTGTCTCAATCGACAGACCAAGATGGTCGGCAACATCCTGGTGAGACATCGGGAGATCGACGTCTGCTGTTTCGCCCGTTCTGGCGGATAGATCGAGCAGAAAACCTGCGACCCGGCATTTTGCACTCTGGTTGATCCGCAGCGAGTGGGCCTGAATGCACCGCAGCTCGCTTGTTGCCGTCGTCAAAAGGAAATTTGCAACCTTGGTTTCTCTGGCGGCCGCCGAAAGCAAGACATTACGTTTGAAAAACAAAACCAATGCGTCGGTTGCGGCCTCGATCGACAGCGCGTGTGTCAATTCATCGGTCCACCCAAAGAGCTCCCCAGGCGTATGAAAAGCCACAATGGCGCGCGTGCCGTTTTGGAAAGTCTTGCAGCGCCGGACGACCCCATCGACGACCATGAAGACATAGTCGGCAGGATCGCCTTCGCAGACGATAGTGCTATTGCGCCGATAGCGGATCGGACCGCGCCGCACCGAAAGAACTGCGCGCTTCGCCAGTGTCTCACGGTCCTCAAGGATAAACGCACTCGGAAAGCTTGATCTTGATCCGGGCACCACCTTGTAAAAGGCATGTTGTCGCCCAGCCGACTTAGACGCCTTTACAACTTCAATTTCACCCATCAACTCCCCCGAGATAGAAGCCAGCTACCCCCGTTTTTTGCGAGGCGTGAAAAGATTAGGCGCCTCGGGATTTGTCAGGTAGTGGACCTTGGCCCAACCTAACGGTGTACTTTGACACAGCGATTTCGGGCGCAAGCAGCCGGAACCGGTCGACAAATATTGATGTAAATCAATGAATTAAAAATGTCGTAC
>DATBTA010000056.1:0-2568 GCA_036559505.1 Pseudolabrys sp.
TACCTCGAGACCTGGTTCGACCATCTGATCAACTGGGAGCACGTCGAGGAGATGGCTTCCAAGGCAGCCTGATCCTTCATAAGGCACGTACAAAACGAAAACGGCGCTGCCCCCACCCGGGACAGCGCCGTATTCATTTAGATTAGGTGTTCCGAAGGGCTCAGGCGGCCTTGGAAGCCATCTCCTCGACGTGCTCCCAGTTGATCAGATTGTCGAACCAGGTCTCGAGATACTTCGGGCGCGCATTGCGGTAGTCGATGTAATAGCTGTGCTCCCACACATCGACGCCGAGGATCGGCGAAGCGCCGTGCATGAGCGGGTTCTCGCCGTTTGGGGTCTTGATCACCTGCAGCTTGCCGTCCTTGATGGCCAGCCACGACCAGCCCGAGCCGAACTGCGTTTTGCCGCCTTCGATGAAGTCGCTGCGCACCTTGTCGAAGCCGCCGTAGCCATCGACCAGCTTCTGAACGGTGCCGGGCAGCTTATTGCCGCCGCCGCCCTTCTTCATCCACTGCCAGAAATGGATGTGATTGTAGTCCTGACCGACGTTGTTGATGATCGGCTGGTTCTTGTCGGCATAGGCGAGCTTGCAGATTTCCTCGATGCTCTTGCCCTCGTACTTGCTGCCGGGGACCAGCTTATTGGCCATATCGACGTAGGCCTGATGATGCTTGTCGTGGTGGAATTGCAGCGTTTCGGCGGACATATACGGCTGCAACGCGTCATACGCGTACGGCAGCGGCGGGAGCTGGAATGTCATGATCTCAGGCCTCCGGAAATGGGTGCTGGGCGGGGGTGATTTGCGGCGGGAACGTACCGACTCGCATGCGCGATGGCAAACGCCGCCTCGCATTGCCGGTTCCACGCGCCATCGACGCGCGCAAGCCGGTGAGCGGCAAATACATTTTTTGGAAAGGGGGGTGGAGGCGCAGCGACCCTGAACGCTGCGCCCCCGTGGATCACTCCGGGGAAGATGGGAGTTCAGGGTTACACGGACCCTATCGTCCGCTACCTGAACGCCGGCTGAACGGCCGCGGAGGGGGGTATTAGCGACGTCTAGCTTAGCGCTGCCGGGGGCGGCGAAGACGCTTCTTTGGATTGGTTCGGCATCAGAACATTAGCGCGCCTGAAACGGTTTCGCGAGTATCGCGCTTTATACTCGTTACGGTTGCGTTGACGAACAGATTGCGATAAGCCAATTCGGAACAATGTCTTTTTGACCGACTTGACAAGTGGAAGGCAAAAAGTAATTCAAGCTGTCGTAGAAGTTGGCAATTGGCAAATTGCCTGTGTGGATTAATAGGAAGGACTGCCGGATGGCCACCCCCAATGTCGATAAGATGTCGCTCAAAGATCTGCTCGAATTGGAGGGCAAGGTTCAGAAGGCAATCAGCGCCGCGCGCGACCGCGAGCGCTCCGAAGTAAAGCAGGCATTGGCGCAGCTCGCCGAAAAGCGTGGCTTTTCAGTGAACGAGCTGTTCGGCGGCCGCGGTCGCGGTAAATCGAGCGCCGCCAAATTCGTTAATCCGGACAACAAGACGGAGACCTGGACCGGCCGCGGACGCAAGCCGAATTGGCTGGTCGCAAAGCTCGGCAAGGGCGCCAAAATCACCGATTTCGCTATTTAATAGCGATGCCTTCGCCGCGCGTGGCAGCGGCAAAGAAATGACCGCAAAGGGCCTGTGGCGCGAAAGCGTTGCAGGTCTTTGCATATGTGCGCCCAGACGAAATGCAACGTTACACCTACTCTCCCTGGAACACCTGCGCCGCCGCGCCGTTAACTTGATCGGCGAATAAGGGGAGAACTCAATGCCGCCAATCAACAAGAGCCGCATCCTGATCATGGCAACGCACGGCTTTGAGCAGTCAGAGCTGGCGAAGCCGCTTGAACAATTGAAGACCAAGGGCGCGAGGGTCGAAGTCGCCGCCCCGGAGGCCGGGCAGATCCGGGGCTGGCAGAACAACGATTGGGGGCCGCCGGTCGATGCCGACCTGACGCTGGATGATGTGAAGGTCGGTGACTACGACGCACTCGTTTTGCCGGGCGGTGTGATGAATCCCGACAAGTTGCGCATCAACGACAAGGCACCAGCCATCGTGAAAGCCTTCGTGGAATCCGGTAGGATCGTCGCCGCCATCTGTCACGCGCCCTGGCTGCTGGTCGAGACCGGGACGGTCAAGGGACGCGACGTGACATCGTACGCCGCCATCCGCACCGACGTCATCAACGCGGGCGGCCGCTGGATCGATCAGCAGGTGGTTACCGACAACGGCATCATCACCTCGGGCCACCCGGGCGACATCGATGCCTTCGTCGCCAAGATCATCGAGGACGTCGAGGAAGCGACGCACCGCCGCGCCGCCTGACGGCCAACACGCAGTAGGTGTCTGCGCCGTCACGAAGCGGCCGCTAAGTCTTCATTAATGCGCCGGCGATGATAGTTTCGCGCCGCTGGTCGGCGGGCGATTTTTAGCACTCAAGCCTTGACTGTGCTAACAACCCTGATCATATACGCGGCGCGGGGTCGAAGTGGCCTGCGATAGGGCCGTCTCGCTGCCTCCGCATCA
>DATBTA010000057.1:0-4710 GCA_036559505.1 Pseudolabrys sp.
AGTCCGCGCGCGGGCGGAAGGGCAAAAGCCATAGCGAGGATGATAACCTCGTCAGCTTGCCGTCACCCTCGATCTCGCCAGTTTAGCTTGCAATTGCCGTGAATGGGCGGCCGATGAGGTTAGCCTGACAGTTGCGGCGCAAGACGGCGTGCTTCCGCCACCAAAGCAGCGGTGATCGGTGTCATCGGCTCGCGTTGCGGCACTACAAGGCCGATCGTCTGCACGGCTTTTGGTTGCGTGATCGGAATAGCCCGGATTGTGTCCGTCAGGCCTAGTGTATCGGCGATCTTGGCTGGCATGACACTCGCCCAGCGACCGGTGCGCACATGTGAGTACAGCAGGATCATCGAGTCAGACTCCAGGGTCGGTCTGGATTCTCCTCCTGCACCCTTTAGCAACCGATCGATGATGCGCCGGTTTTGCATGTCTGGCGTCAGCAGACAAAGCGGCACTTGCGCAACTTCCGCCCATGTGACGGTGTCACGGTTTCCGAGCGGCGCGTCGGCTGATGTGAGCAGTCGGTAGTGCTCTCGATACAGAGGCACCATGCTGACACGGCCAAGCGGCTCGTTTTCTACATAGGTGATGCCTGCATCGATCTCGAGATTGTCGAGCAGATCGAGAACTTCAATAGATGTCCGGGAGTAGATGGTGAACTGAACATTGGGGTGTTTTTCGCGGTACGGGGTGGTGAGCGCAGCCACCATCGCGAGCGCAGTCGGAATCGCAGCAAGGCGCAGCCGCCCGGTCAACCCATGCTTCAATGAATTTATCTCTTCTCGCATCGTGCGGCTGTCGCCGACAATGCGTCTTGCCCATTCGAGTACGCGCTGGCCTTCGGGAGTGAAGCCCTGAAAACGTGAGCCCCGGTTGACCAGCAGGACCCCCATTTGGTCTTCGAGTTGCTTCACCCCCGCGGAGAGTGTGGGTTGCGTGACCCCGCACGCTTCCGCCGCGCGCCCGAAATGCTTCTCACGGGCCAAGGCCAGTATGAACTCAAGCTTATCGATCAAGCGTTTTAGTCCTTACAAATCATCATGTTAGTATAGCGGAGGCAGCTGGCGGTTGCTAAAGAAATAAGCAGTAACGCACGTAATATTGATAGAGTTTATCTATCGACCCATACCGATCAAGGGGTTGTCTCCTTTTCGGAACAGCCTCAAATCGTGCCCGAGGTGAGGCAATGAACATGCAAAATCCGCCCCGGGTGGGAGCCAACGGAACGGGGGGCCGGCGCCGTCCGCCGCGTACGCCCAAGGGTCGCCAGGTCGATCCGCAGGCCCTCGACGAGATTTGTGCTCTTCTGACCGATCGTCCGCGCCGGCGCGACTTGCTGATCGAACATCTGCATCTCATTCAGGATCAATACGGCCATCTCTCCGCCGCGCACCTTGCGGCGCTCGCTTCGGAAATGAAGATGGCGCTCACCGAAGTTTACGAGGTCGCGACGTTCTACGCGCACTTCGACGTCGTGAAGGAAGGCGAGCTGCCGCCGCCGCCGGTCACCGTGCGAGTTTGTGATTCATTGTCGTGTGCAATGGCCGGCGCAGAAAGATTGCTGAGAGAATTGCCTGGAAAGCTTGGCAAGGATGTACGCGTTGTTCGCGCTCCATGCATGGGCGCGTGCGATCGTGCTCCAGTCTGCGCGGTTGGTCATGTCCAGACATTCAAGGCGTCGCCTGAGACCGTTGCAGCGTTGGTTAAGGCAAAGCCACACCCGCATGCGTGGAAGCCCGACGTCGATTTTGCCGCCTATCAAAAGGCCGGCGGTTACGCGCTGCTGAAAAGCTGTTTGATCGACAAACGCACGCGCGATGATCTGATCAAGATCGTGAGCGATGCGGGACTGCGCGGCCTCGGCGGCGCAGGTTTTCCGACTGGCCGCAAATGGGCGCTCGTGCGTGCGGAGCCTGCGCCGCGCATGTTTGCGGTCAACGCCGACGAAGGCGAGCCCGGCACGTTCAAGGATCGCTACTATCTCGAGCGCGATCCGCACCGTTTCATCGAAGGCGTGTTGATCGCCGCCTGGGTGGTCGAAGCGCCCGAGACTTATATCTACATCCGCGACGAATACCCCGAGCTTCGGCTGATGCTTGCCGACGAGATCGCCAGGATCGAAAGCGCGGGTCTGTCGCCGCATACTAAATTGCATCTGCGGCGCGGCGCGGGCGCGTATATCTGCGGCGAAGAATCCGCGATGATTGAATCGATCGAAGGCAAGCGCGGGTTACCGCGGCATCGTCCGCCTTATGTCGCGCAGGTCGGTCTGTTCGGGCGCCCAACGCTCGAGCAGAACGTCGAGACGCTGTTCTGGATCCGCGATGTTATCGAGAAGGGCGCCGAGTGGGCGACGTCACAGGGCCGCCACGAACGCAAGGGTTTCCGCAGCTTTTCAGTTTCGGGCCGCGTGAAGAGCCCGGGCGTCAAGCTGGCGCCGGCCGGCATCACCATGCGCGAGCTGGTCGAGGAGTTCTGTGGCGGCATGCAGGATGGCCATGAGTTCAAGGGCTACCTGCCGGGCGGGCCGTCCGGCGGCATCCTGCCCGCTTCCATGGCCGATATTCCGCTCGATTTCGGAACCCTCGAAAAATATGGCTGTTTCGTCGGCTCGCACGCGGTTGTGATTCTCTCCGACAAAGACGACATAAAGGCTGCCGCGTTGAATCTGATGCAGTTCTTCGAGGATGAGAGCTGCGGTCAGTGCACGCCTTGCCGGGTCGGGACCGAGAAAGCGGCCAAGCTGATGGCCAAGGGTCCGTGGGACGTGAAGCTGCTCGAAGAGCTGTCGACCGCCATGCGCGATGCGTCCATCTGCGGGCTCGGCCAGGCGGCGCCGAACCCGCTGCTGTGCGTGATTAAATATTTTCCGGATGAATTGACCAAGCCATTGGGAAGCTGGTGATCATGGCAAAAGGCAAAGCTGCGACGGTAAAATTCACGCTTGACGGCAAGGACGTCGAGGCGTTGCCGGGCGAGACCATCTGGCAGGTGGCCAAGCGGCAGGGCATCGACATTCCTCACCTGTGCTATTCGCCGGAGCCCGGCTATCGCGCCGACGGCAATTGCCGCGCCTGCATGGTGGAGATCGAAGGCGAGCGCGTGCTCGCCGCCAGCTGTATCCGCAAGCCATCGGAAGGCATGAAAGTGAAGGCGACCTCCGACCGCGCCAGGACCGCACGGCAGATGGTCTTCGAGATGCTGGTCACGGATCAGCCCGAGCGTGCGACCTCGCATGATCCGCAATCGAAGTTCTGGAGCTGGGCCGACCGGATGGGCATCGACGTTGCCCGCTTCCCCGTGCGCGAGAAAATGCCGGCAGCCGACCGCAGCCACCCGGCCATGGCGGTCAATCTCGACGCCTGCATCCAGTGCAATCTCTGTGTCCGTGCCTGCCGCGAAGTGCAGGTCAACGACGTCATAGGCATGGCGGGCCGCGGTCACGGCGAGAAGATCGTCTTCGACTTCGACGACCCGATGGGACAGTCGACCTGCGTTGCCTGCGGCGAATGCGTGCAGGCCTGTCCGACCGGTGCGCTGATGCCGGCGACGCTGGTCAACGACAAAAACGTTCGCACCGAGTTTCCCGACCGTGAGGTCAACAGCGTATGCCCTTACTGCGGGGTCGGCTGCCAGCTCACCTATCACATCAAGAACGACAAGCTCTTGTACGTGACCGGCCGCAATGGTCCGGCCAACCAGAACCGACTGTGCGTAAAGGGCCGCTTCGGCTTTGACTACATCAGCAATCCGCAGCGCCTGACCAAGCCGATGGTGCGCAAGGATGGCGTGGCGAAAGCTGCCGACGATCTGGTCGATCCGTCGAACCCGCTTACGCACTTCCGCGAAGCGACGTGGGAAGAGGCGATGGAGCGCGCCGCTTCCGGCTTGAAAAAAATTCGCGATCGCGATGGTCCGCGCGCGCTGGCCGGCTTCGGTTCGGCCAAGGGCTCGAATGAAGAGGCCTATCTGTTCCAGAAGCTGGTACGCACCGGCTTTGGGTCGAACAACGTCGACCACTGTACGAGGCTCTGCCATGCCTCGTCGGTGGCGGCGCTCCTGGAAGGCGTTGGCTCTGCCGCGGTGACGGCGACTTTCAATGAGTGCAAGAATTCCGACTTCATCATTGTGATCGGCGCCAATCCGACCGAAAACCATCCGGTCGCCGCCACTTTCTTCAAGCAGGCGGCCAAGCGCGGCGCCAAGCTGGTCGTGATGGACCCGCGCGGGCAGGCGCTCAAACGCCACGCCTGGAAGATGATGCAGTTCAAGAACGGCGCCGACGTCGCCATGCTCAACGGCATGCTCAATGTCATCGTCGAAGAGAAGCTTTACGACCAGCAATATGTGCAGACCTATACTGAAGGCTTCGAGGCTTTCTCAGAGCACATCAAGGCCTTCACGCCGGAAGAGATGGCGCCGGTCTGCGGCATCGAGGCTGACACCTTGCGCGAGGTCGCGCGCACGTTTGCGCGCGCCGAGAATGCGATCATCTTCTGGGGCATGGGCGTCTCGCAGCACACCCACGGTACCGATAACGCACGCTGCCTGATCGCGCTGTCGTTGATCACCGGGCAGATCGGCCGCCCCGGCACCGGCCTGCATCCGCTGCGCGGGCAGAACAACGTGCAAGGCGCCTCCGACGCCGGTCTCATTCCGATGTTCTTCCCGGATTACAAGTCGGTGGAGAATGCCGAGACCCGCGGCGCTTAC
>DATBTA010000058.1:0-5694 GCA_036559505.1 Pseudolabrys sp.
GAGCAGATAGTCCCGCCCGTCCGGATGGGTGAGACGAATCATCCCGACAGTCGGCTTGTAGAATCCGGTGATGCAGTTGAAGACCGTGGTCTTGCCGGCGCCGTTCGGCCCGATGATTGCGGTGATGTCGCCACGCTGCGCACTAAACGACAGGTCATCCACCGCCAGCAGGCCGCCGAAGCGCATGGTGAGGTGCTCGACGGTGAGGATCGGTTCGCTCATCCGCGGCCTTCCTCGCGTGCCAGCGCAATATCGACCGGCTTCTTCTTTTTCAGGAATACCGACGGCGTGCGTGTCGAGATCAAGCCGCGCGGCCGCCATATCATGATGGCGACCATGGCGAGACCGAATACGACCATGCGGTATTGTTGAAATTCGCGAAAGAATTCGAAGCCGCCAAGCATCACGGTGGCGGCAATGGCGACGCCGATCTGCGAGCCCATGCCACCCAGGACGACGATCGCCAGCACCATTGCCGATTCCTGGAACACGAAGGATTCCGGGCTGATGAATCCCTGTCGCGTGGCGAAGAACGAACCGGCAAAACCTCCGAACATGGCGCCCATCGCAAATGCCGTGAGCTTGGTGTTGGTGGTGTTGATGCCGAGCGAGCGGCAGGCGACTTCGTCCTCGCGCAAGGCCTCCCACGCTCGGCCGATCGGAAGCCGCCGCAGCCGGATGGTGACCGCATTGGTGAGCAGCGCCAGCGCCAGGATCACGTAGTAAAGAAAGACAACGCGGTGCGTCGGGGAAAATTCGAGGCCGAAGGTGTGCGCGAATCCGCCTTCTTCCGAGTTGAATGGGAGGCCGAAAAAGCTCGGGCGCGGAATGCTTGATATGCCGTTCGGCCCGCCGGTGAGACTTTGCCAGTTGATCAGGACAAGCCGGATGATCTCACCGAAGGCAAGCGTGACGATGGCGAGATAGTCGCCGCGCAGGCGCAGCACCGGAAAGCCGAGCAGAACTCCCCAGAACGCTGCAAGGATTCCGGCGAGCGGCAGGCAAATCCAGAATGACAGGCCGAAACTTTGCGCGAGCAATGCGTAGGAATAGGCACCGACCGCGTAGAACGCGACATAGCCAAGGTCCAACAGGCCGGCGAGGCCAACAACGATATTCAAGCCCCAGCCAAGCATGACATAGGTGAGGATTTGAATGCTCAAATCGAGCAAGTAACGATTGTCGTAAAAAATGACCGGCGCCACGGCCGCGAAGGCGAGCAATCCGGGGCCGAGGAATTCCGCCGCACGAGCTGCAGAGCGGCGGACGGATCCCGGCACAAAGCTCGACGCGTCTAAAGTCGCGCCGGAAAACAGGATTTCGCGCAGAAACACGCCCGCAAAGGCGACCGCCACGAGCACGGCTAGCGTCTCGAAGCGCGCGGTCAACTCGAGCGCGCCGCCCGGACCGGTATCGGTGCGGATGCCGACGAGCAACGAGAATAGTCCGAACGCAACCAGCGCGGCTAGTGCGGCGTGTTTCAACGCGCCGGCAAAATCACGGTGTCGCGTGCTGCTCCCCTCCTGCGTCACACGGCTTCCTGTTGCGTTAGACCTTCTCAATCTCGGGACGGCCGAGAATTCCGGTGGGCAGGAAGATCAGCACGATCACCAGGATCGAGAATGCGGCAACGTCCTTGTACTCGATGGAAAAATACGCCGACCAGAATGTCTCGATCAGGCCGATCAGCAGCCCGCCAATCATCGCGCCCGGCAGCGAGCCGATGCCGCCCAGCACCGCGGCGGTGAATGCCTTTACCCCCGCAACAAAGCCGATATAGAAATCGACCACGCCGTAATAGAGCAAATGCATGATGCCAGCGACGGCGGCGAGCGCGGCGCCGATAACGAACGTGTATGAAATCGTGCGGTCGACGTTGACGCCGACCAGCGACGCCATCTTCAGATCCTGCTCGCAGGCGCGCATGTCCCGCCCGAGCCGCGTATTTGCGACGATCCAGGAAAATACCGCCATCAGCACGACCGTTGTGACGACAACGATGATCTGCACGTTGGAGAGCTGCACAACGAAAATCGGGCTGTCGATCAGCGTGTAGCCGCCCGTGATCAGCGGCGGCAACGGCTTGACGCGGGCGCCCTGCGCGATCTGCACGTAATTCTGCAGGACGATCGACATGCCGATGGCTGAGATCAACGGCGCGAGGCGAAACGAATGCCGCAGCGGCCGGTAAGCAATACGCTCGACGGTCCAGCCGTAGAGCGAGGTAAGTGCCATCGCGATTAGTAGTACCAGGAACAGTGCCAGCGGCACGGCAGTGATGCCCATGGCGACCAGCGTCAGGAAAGCGATCAGCGCGATAAACGCGCCGACCATGAAAATATCGCCATGCGCGAAATTGATCATGCCGATGATGCCGTAGACCATCGTGTATCCGATGGCGATCAGCCCGTAGATTGAGCCGAGCGTAACCCCGTTGATCAATTGCTGAAGGAAATATTCCATGCCGTCCCCATTTCCCGAGGTCATCCGGCCGACGACCAACAGGCCCCATGCGGAAGGCTTAACAGGGCAAAACGCGAGCGGCAACGGCGCGCGGCGCTGCTGTTGATTGAACTTGAATGTGCGCTGAAAGCGTGGGCTTCAAACGGCGCCCAGGTCGGTCAAATGCGCGACGCGACGGTCGCACGACCTTGCGATCAGGGCAGGATCGCTGCCCCGATCATGGGTCTAGTGAAGGCCACCGAAAAGCCAGATCAGTACCAGAATCGGAATCGGCACCCCAATCAGCCACAGAAGCATATAGCGTCCCATCGTCGGTTCTCCTTGTTGCAAAGAAGGGAACTCGACGCGCACGCACAAGTTCCAGACACATTGCTTCAATGTGTTCTTGGAACGATTGCACCGGCCGTGGATTGACTCCTGCCATGGAAAACGAGCGATCGAAATGGCGAACCAATATTGGAGAGGAAAGAACGATGAATCAGAATCCAAACCAGAAGCCCGGCCAACAGGGCGGCCAGGAGAAGCCCGGTCAGCAGCAGCAAGGTGGCCAGCAGAAACCTGGTCAACAGCAGCAGGGCGGCCAGCAGAAGCCTGGTCAGCAGCAGCAAGGCCAGCAGTAAATCGCTAGTCCACTTGAGTAAGTTGGAAGCCCCGCACAAAAGTGCGGGGCTTCGCCTTTTCCACCGCCATAGCTATCGATGAGCGGCTCGAATATGCTTGCCGCATGGGCAACGTTTCCGCACTGCCGCTGTTTCATTTGTACGGCGATCCGCCTGACGACTCCGCTTTTGACTTCATTCATATCGAAACAATCGCATCGCGCTCGTCCGTTCATGATTGGACGATCCGTGCGCACCGCCACCGCAATCTTTTCCAGATCCTGCTGATCGAGAAGGGCGGGGGTGAAATGAGTTTCGAAACCGCAACGGCCCGGTTTGCCGCGCCCGCGGTCATTCTCGTGCCGGCAACGACGGCCCACGGATTCCGCTTTACGCCTCAAGTCACGAATGGCTGGGTCGTGAGTTTTACCGAAGATGTTGCCGACGCTCTCGGCGATCAGTCAGGCGAAGCGCTTGCACGGCTGAAGGCAGTAGCCGTTGAGCCGATTCTGCCGCTCGCCGATGTGGCGGAGGCCAAGCGCCTTTCGGCACTATGCGCCGATCTGCTCGAAGAGGATTCGCTCGCGCGCGAAGGCCACCGGCTTGCGATGCGAGGGTTGCTTGCACTGATCGCGATTGAAGTCGTGCGTCTGGCGGTAAGCCGGGCACGGAGCGGCGCAGTGACATTGTCGCGATACGACGCGCGCGTCGACGAATTGCGCCGCCTCGTCGACGAGCATTTCCGCAAGGAACGGCTTATCAGTTTCTACGCCGAAAAGCTGGCGATGACGCCCGACCGTCTCAATGACCACGTCAAACGCGCGACCGGCGTCACTGCAGGCCATCTCATCCGGCAGCGCGTTCTCACCGAAGCCAAGCGGCAGCTTGTATTCACCAACCAGGCGATCCATGAGATCGCCTACGATCTCGCTTTTTCCGACCCGTCGCATTTCACCCGCTTCTTTCGCAAGCAGACTGGCATGACGCCGCAAGCATTTCGCGACGGCCGCGGCGGCTAATTATTTTTTCGCGTGCAGGGAAGCGTGCCGGATAACGGCGGCCGCGATCGCAGCCCCGAGCAACTCCGCCAATCCGGCGGCGAGACGGCTAATCACGTGAACGCCCGATGTAAGAGCCGGGACGCCGGCATCCCACCCGCTTTCTGTGATTTTTTGTCCAAGAACTCGGCGCTGCGTGGTTAACGCGCGAACGTTAAGGAGCTGGCCGGTAAGGTAAAATTTCGGTTTCTTTTGAATTTCGCATTTGAAACGATTAGCCGTGGGGCCTTGGTCAGGGAGGAATCCGTGCAAAAAATTTCCACGGCCACCGCATCGATTATCGCTCTTATTGCGCTCTATTTCACATTGTCCTGGGGATATGAGGCGCTCCGGGTTCTGACCTCGCCGAGTTACGGCTTTGAGGATGTGTGGCGTTCGCAATTTCTGTTTGGCATCGGCCGGCTGTTCGATCTCGGCCCAACAGGGCTGATCAAGCTTGCAGCATTTTTTGCAACTCTCAAGCTCGCCGTCGCCTGCATCTGCGCGCTGCACATCGCTGATCGCGCGCGCTGCTTCGTGCGCGGACAGCCCAATTCCGAAATTTTGGAAGCCGGACTCATCCTGGTCGTTCTGATCAGCATCGCATCGGTTGGTCCCGCGTCGTGGGCGCACAGCGCCGATCTGATGCGCGAGCATACCTATCAGTTGCTGTTTGCCGCCATTGCGACCGGGTTGTGCATATTCGAACGTAGCTATGCGCACCGCGCCGAAATGTCGGAAGCCAAGCCGCAGGCTGCAGTCGATGCGGCCGCGACGAAAGCGGCTCCTCGACTTCACGTTTGATGCTGCCGGTTTAGGCGATGCTCGCCCGGTCTATCGCCATCGCCCTGCTATGGGGCATGCGTCTCAGTCTGGTGTGGCTCGTCGCGCACGAATATTTGGCCTTCGTCGACGAAAAGCTGACAGTAATATCGCGCGCGCTCAGCGCGCTTTAAGACCGCGGTTATTTTGGCCGTGCCTCGTGTAGGCCGCGGTCCGCTGGCTGCAGCTTTCCGGATCGCCTGTCTTTAACCGCCTGTATCAAGGTCAGTGCGGCATTGCGCACGTCATCCTGAAAGTCGGTGTCCTGGTCCAAATCATCGTGGCTGGTCGCGTAAGGCGTAAGGTAGCCGACGTATCGATCAATGAGCGCGAGGTGGCCCGACGGAATCATGCCGATGTCGCTCATCCAGTCGGTGAGAATACGCCGAAGGTTTTCTGTCCCGGCCGCGTCGCCGTGAACCACGACCGAAAAGACCCGTCCGGCGAGATGACGGGGGTAAGGCCAGCCGGCCAGCTCCAGCCTTTTGGCTTTCATCGGATCCTTGCCCCCCGTCGAGGTGAAGTCCGGGTTGCCGCCATCCGCACAGACCAGGCGATCGATCATCAGCTTGAGCGAGGAGGGCGCCTGGTACCAGTTGACCGGACACACGATCATGACGCCATGCGCGGCGACCCATTTCGGATAGATCTCCGCCATCCAGTCACCGGCTTGGCCGAGAGCATGGTTCGGATAACAGCTGCACGGCCAATGGCAAAGCGGTTGTGCTGTCGAGACGCATGCCTTGCACGGATAGATCACTTTTCCATATTCG
>DATBTA010000059.1:0-9454 GCA_036559505.1 Pseudolabrys sp.
GGCCCGGACCTGCGTCGGTAGATTCTTTTCAGCCCATTCGCGTGCGGCCTGCGGTCCGGATTGCTTGGCGAGCGGCGCCAGTTTGTATAGTGCATCCTGATAACCGGTAATACGGACGGCGAAATTGCTGAACGCCAAGGCGTCGTTATTGCGGACGCTACGTTGCCAATCGCCGATGACGGAGCTGATTTGATCAGTGACCTTGACCAGCGAGTCGGCATATTTCGCGGCCTCTGCGCGGTCCGAAGACATATAGATTCCACGCGTTTCCATCGTGCTCGCATAAATTAGCCCGTTGATGCGCTCGACGTTCCAGCTGCCTGCATTGGCCGACTCAAATTCTTCCGTCAGTGCTGCATGACGATGGGCATTCGACACCGCGACCATCGACAGCGCCACGGTAGTGGCGGCCATTAGCGCAAAGATCGTATAGAGTCGCGCGGCAATCGAAAGCTTGGGCAGATTCACCAGTCGGCCCCCCGGCCATGCAAGACGTCCCGAAGCGGCTATACTGCGGATAATTTGTTAACGCTTTGTTCGCCTATAGGTAGTCATGAGCCTGAAAATCGCCGTTCAAATGGATCCGATCCAACGGATCAATATCAAAGGCGACTCGACATTCGCCTTGCTCCTGGAAGCCCAAAAACGCGGCCACAAGCTGGCTTATTACACGCCTGACCGGCTCGCTTTGCTCAATGGACGGGTTTTCGCCCAAATCGAGTCGCTCAGCGTACGCGACACCGCAGGCGACCATTTCGCCTTGGGTGAGTCGCGGCGCGCCGAACTCACGGAATTCGATGTGGTGCTGCTGCGCCAGGACCCACCATTCGACCTCGCCTATGTCACGACGACCCACGTGCTCGAGCGCATCCATCCCAAGACGCTGGTGATCAACGATCCGGCAAGTGTGCGCAATGCGCCCGAAAAGATGTTCGTCACTGAGTTTCCGGACCTGATGCCCCCAACACTGGTCTCACGCGACCTCGCCGAGATCAAAGCGTTCCGCGCCGAACATGGTGACATCGTCATGAAACCGCTCTACGGCAAAGGCGGCGAAGCCGTATTCCGGGTCGCGCGCGAGGATCTCAACTTCGGCTCGCTGTTCGACCTGTTTACAGCGACCTTTCGCGAGCAATGGGTCGTGCAGAAGTTTTTGCCGAACATCAAAAACGGCGACAAACGCATCATCCTGGTCGACGGGGAATATGCCGGCGCCGTGAATCGGATACCGGCGGCGGACGATCTGCGCTCCAACATGGTTCGAGGCGGCGTGCCGGCCGCCACCGAACTGACGAAACGCGAGGCTGAGATCTGCAAGCGGATCGGCCCGGCTCTGCGTGATCGCGGGCTGCTCTTTGTCGGTATCGACGTGATCGATGGTTTTCTCACCGAGATCAACGTCACCTCGCCGACCGGAATCCGCGCAATAAAGAATCTCGGCGGTCCTGATGTGGCAGCACTGATCTGGGACAAGATTGAGGCGAAACGGCGCGCAAAACCATGAGCGTCGCGCTCACCATCGCAACAACCGACTACGATCACTTTCGCGATTTTCGTTTTGGGCTGGTGCGCGCCGAAGGGATTGAAGTTAATTGGCTCACGCTCGGACACCACGAGATTTTTTCGCGCTTTACCTTTAATCGCGAATGGGACATATCCGAGCTTTCGTTCGCCAAATTCTCGGCGCAGGTGACGCGGAAGGATTCCGACATCATCGGTTTGCCGGTCTACGCTTCGCGCCTGTTCCGTTTCGCTTCCTTCTACGTTAACCGCAAGGCCGGCATCAAAACGGCGAAGGATTTGCAAGGCAAGCGCGTCGGCGTTCCTGAGTGGGCGCACACGGCCGCCGTCTATATGCGCGGCTGGCTGATGCACGAGGCCGGTGTCGCGCTGTCCGACGTCGACTGGATACAAGCCGGCACTAATGAAGCCGGCCGCATTGAAAAGATCGAGTTATCGCTACCGAAGGGCGTGCGGCTTACCAACATGCCGGAGAAGACTCTCAGCGGCATGATTGCCTCCGGCGAACTCGACTGTGTCATCATCGCGCGGCCGCCGAATTCGTTCCGTGAGAAACATCCCGACGTGGTGCGTCTTTTTCCCGAATATGAGTCCGAGGAGCGGCGCTATTACGAGGAGACCCGCATCTATCCGATCATGCATATCATCGCGATGCGCAAGGCGATACTCGACGGAAGGCCCTGGGTCGCGCGGAATTTGTACAACGCATTTGAAGAATCAAAACGGCGCAGCATCGAGCGCATTCTCGACCCGGCCGTCTCTCGCTACCCGGTACCGTGGTTGACGGCCTATACCGCCCGCATGCAGCAGATGTTCGGTGGCGACACGTTCCCCTATGGAATAGAACCAAATCGGCCTACTTTGGAGTTATTCCTTCGCTACGCACACGAGCAGGGTATCGCGCATCGTCTCGCGAAGCCGGAGGATATTTTCCCGACCGGTATCATGGCCTCGGTGAAAGTCTGACTACTTGGTGGCGCGCTTGGCCGCCTCAGCGCGGATGTCAGGCGCCGTCATCGTCGTAAGGTCGAATGGCGCTTTGATATTGCCGGCCTTTACCAGTTCGTTCTGCATCCAGTTCAGCTTTTCGATCGGCAATGTCACCGACGGATCGATGGCATGGCGATTGATCGTGTCGTCAAAAGCGTATGCAGGACGCGGATCATCCGGTTTGGCGTGAATTGCTGATTGCGTCAGTCTGATCGTCTCGTCACGATGACTGACAGCAAATTTGAGCGCCTCCATCTGCGCAGCAATAAACCCGATTGCATCGGCTCGTCTTGCCGCAATTGTCTTGCCGGTCATGCTCAGGCACAGCCGTACATAGTTCGGCAACACATCGTGGCCATATACCAGCATTTTCACGTCTTTCGGCGCGACCGCCATGAATTCGGCCGCGACGATCCCAGCATCGGCAAGACCGGCCGTGACGGCCTTATATCGATCGAGGTCGCCACCGAGATTGGCAAAACGCACGTCGGACGCAGGTACCTTGTGCTGCTCGAGAATGGCGTTGATGAGGAGATTCGGCAGCGATCCTGGCGCTGCCACCGCAATCGTTTTCCCCTTGAGATCTTCGACCTTGGTGATTGTTGATTTTACCATCAGCCCATGCGGCACACCCGGCCAGTCGCACCCGATAATCTTGATATCTGCACCGCGTGCGCCCGCAAGAATTGTGGCACCCGGACTCGACTCGATGCTATCGACCTCACCGGCCAGCAGTGCCTTGTGCGCGAGCGCGCCGTTCTTCATCGGGACGATCTCAAGCTTAAGGCCATGCCTCGATGCAAAGTCGCGCGCGCCAACCATGAGCATGAAGCCGGCATCGCCCTTCGGCTCGATCACCACGTGTTTCCACGTCTTCAGATCCGCGGCGGATGCGGAACCCCCCAGTAAAGCCATGGCGAAGGCCGCGAAGCATCGAGCCATCATCGTCGATCCTCCTATTTTTCTTTTGAACCATGATCATCGGCCAAACGGCTGAGATCAATCCGTATCGCGACTGATCTGGAATTCTTGTTTCAGTATCCTGCTTCCGATACTACTTATACGAGTATCATGAAATTCGAGGTTGCATGATCCAGCGGGTGGCCACCGTTGCATTCGAGGGCATCGAGGCGCGCGCCGTCGACGTCCAGGTGCAGGTTGCACCGGGGTTGCCCGCTTTCAATATCGTCGGACTCCCGGACAAGGCCGTGTCTGAAGCCAAGGAGCGCGTCCGCGCCGCATTGATTGCGTCTGGCCTCGCACTGCCGGCGCGCCGTATCACCGTCAATCTCGCTCCCGCTGATCTGCCGAAGGAAGGCAGCCACTACGACCTTCCCATCGCGCTCGGGCTGATGGGGGCAATCGGCGCTATTCCGCATGACGCGCTGAGTGGATTCACGGTGCTGGGCGAACTTGCATTGGATGGCTCGATCGCTCCCGTCGCGGGGGTGCTACCGGCTGCAATCGGCGCAAACGGGCGCGGTCAAGGCCTGATTTGCCCGGGCGCCTGCGGATCCGAGGCGGCTTGGGCAAGCCCCGAGATCGAGATCATTGCCGCGCATTCGCTGATCCAACTCGCCAACCATTTCAAGGGCACGCAGGTACTCGCTCGCCCACAGCCGAAAATTCACGAGCGGGAAAATGCGTCGATCGACCTTTCGGATATCAAGGGACAGGAAAGCGCAAAGCGTGCGCTCGAGGTCGCTGCGGCCGGCGGTCATAACTTGCTCATGATCGGTCCGCCCGGCGCCGGAAAATCGATGCTGGCGGCGCGGCTGCCAACAATATTGCCTCCCCTGTCGCCTGCCGAACTGCTCGAAGTTTCAATGATTGCTTCGATTGCCGGCGTGATCGAAGGCGGCGCGCTGACGAACCGCCGGCCATTTCGCTCGCCGCATCATTCCGCATCAATGCCGGCGCTCGTTGGTGGCGGCCTGCGAGCACGGCCGGGTGAAATTTCGCTTTCGCACAATGGCGTTCTTTTTCTGGACGAGTTGCCGGAATTTTCCGGCCAAGTGCTCGACTCGTTGCGTCAGCCGCTCGAGACCGGAGAAGTCGCAATCGCGCGCGCCAACCATCGCATCACGTATCCGGCACGCTTCATGTTGGTGGCGGCTATGAATCCTTGCCGATGCGGACGTGCTAGCGATTCCGGTTTTTTCTGCAAGCGCGGAGCAAACGAGCGCTGCGCCGCCGAATATCAGAGCCGTCTATCAGGCCCACTGCTGGACCGCATCGACTTGCATGTTGAAGTGCCCGGCGTCACAGCCGCAGATTTGATCTTGCCAGCGCCGGCCGAAGGCAGCCGTGAAGTCGCCGCGCGCGTGGCTCGCGCGCGGGATATCCAAGCGGCACGCTATGCAACGATGGGCCTGGAGAGTGTCCGAACGAATGCACAGGTAAGCGGGCCTGTGCTGGAGGACGTTGCACGCCTCGATTCTGCTGGCTTGTCGCTTCTACGAGACGCCGCGGATTCGATGCGATTGTCCGCGCGCGGATATCATCGGGTGTTGCGAGTCGCGCGGACGCTCGCCGATCTGGACGCAGTCGGTTCAGTTGGCCATGTCCATCTCGCGGAGGCACTTTCCTATCGGGCACTTGCGGACGATTCTCGCCGCGCCGCGTAGTTCGCCCCGTTGTCCGCGCACAAACGCGCGCCATTAATAATGCATTTACCACGTTCACGCGAACGGCAGGCACGCGGTTAATTGAGAATAAATTTGCAACGTTCCCGGCGCCAAATGGCCTCCGATCGCGGGCAGTCGACACTTCCGATCGCGAACCCCGCGACGCTGTGACCATGCAAGGCGCGGGCTTCCATATCGCCAGCTTCGTTTTCGCCGCCAGCACCCTGGTCACCGGCATCTTGGCGACATTCATCTACACACGATATCGCGCAGCCAAAAACAGGCAGCGCATGCTGGAAGACCGAATCGAAGAGCTTTCGGACCGCATCTGGGAGGTACGCGAAGCAGAAGAGCGAGCGCGCAGCCTGCTGGAGGCACAAGGCGATATCATCGTCAGGCGCGACAGTTCGAGTCGGATCACTTACGCAAACGATGCATTCTGTAAGCTCGCGGGCAAGCCGCGTGAGGTTCTGATCGGTAGCACAACAGAGCTGTCTGTTCGTGACCGCGGTGTCGTTACCGTCCAGGCCGACGGGACCCGGATGCACGATGAAAAGGTTGAATCTGATCACGGGGTACGCTGGATATCCTGGCGAGAGGTCTCCGTTCGCAGCGATAGTGGAACGGAAATTCAGGGCGTCGGGCGTGATGTTACAAGTCGCGTTGAAGCCGAGCAGGCGCTTACGCTTGCGCGCGATCAAGCTGAAGCCGCGAGCCGGACCAAATCGCGCTTTCTCGCCACCGTCAGTCATGAGATTCGCACGCCGCTCAACGGCATGCTTGGCATGGCCGACTTGCTGCTCGACACGCCGCTCACACCTGAGCAGCTGACATACACGAAAGCTGCCAAAACCTCCGGTGAGACGTTACTGACATTGATTGAGGAGATTCTCGACTTCTCAAAAATTGAAGCCGGTAGACTCGATATTGAATCGCGCCCATTCTCACTCGCGTCCATGATCGAAGAGTCTGTCGAGCTCATGGCTCCGCGGGCTCAGACAAAAGGAATCGAAATCGTTTCCTATGTCGACGAGCGCGTTCCGGCAAACGTAGTCGGCGATGTTGCCCGTCTGCGTCAGGTTCTGCTTAACCTGCTTGGCAACGCGGTGAAGTTTACCGAAAACGGTGGCATTGGAGTCGTTGTTGAGTCAGGGGATCGCGAAAACGAGATTCGTATTGAGGTTCGCGACACCGGCATCGGAATAAGCCAAGACGACCTACCGCGTATTTTCCATGATTTCGAGCAGGCCGACGGCTCACCGACGCGAAAATACGGTGGCACCGGCCTTGGGCTTGCAATCTCCAAGCGTATCATCGAGCGCATGAACGGGTGCATCGATGTTACGAGCCAAGTCGGTGTCGGTTCGACCTTTAGCATCAGCGTACAGCTATTGCCGGCGGACACACAGAAACCAACCGTCGTCGCCCCTGAACTCAATCGCTCGGCCGTCATGATCGTTGCGGCGGCGGAAATCGAGGCATCATTGCTCGCGCGCCGGCTTGGACGATGGGGCGCCAGCACCTGCGCCGTGATCGACGAGAAGATTGCGGCGGCCCTGCTGCCGGAGCGGTCATGGGATGCATTGCTTATTGACTATCCGATCGCGCGAGCCATGACGGAGAATTGCGATCTCACCAGGCTCCACATACCCAAACGCATCGCAATGATCCGACCGGGCGAGCGCCATGAGTTGCAGGCGCTGAAAGCAGCCGGCTTCACCGGTTACCTCGTCAAGCCGGTGCGTGCCGCATCGCTGGCGGCGCGCCTTGCCGTTACTGACACGTTCGAGCATTCGGCAAGCGAAGTCGCCGCCGAAACAGCCGACGCCTCGTCTCACCCAGTCAAAGGTTTGTCGATCCTGGTTGCCGAAGACAACGAAATTAATGCGCTGCTGGCGCGCGCGCTCCTCACGCGACTCGGCCATCGTCCTACCATCGCCGTAAACGGTGAGGCAGCCGTTGAGTCTTGGCTGGCAGCGCGTGCCTCAGGCTGCCCGTACGATCTTGTGCTGATGGACCTGCAGATGCCGGGGATCGATGGCTTGCAAGCGGCCCGCCGCATCCGTGCAGCTGAGGCTCAAGCGAGCGACTCCCCTACCCGCATGATTGCATTGACTGCTAACGCCCAAACGGAAGATCGCCAATCAATTTTCAATGCTGGCCTCGACGGGCTGCTGCTCAAGCCGCTTGATCGTGAACGGTTGCGCGAAATTCTCGATACCGCTTGCGGACCGGGTACGAGCCCGCTTGCGGCGTAACGCCGGCTTCCCCACATTGTCATAATTCCGTGTCCGGCCCGTGGTGTAGGGGTATCACGAGTTACGAATATGATTCGGGCATCCGGAATTGACAGTCAAAATCGCCAAGCAAACTTAAATATAGGATCCTGAATGCGTATGGCCATTCGCGCCATCCTTCAGCCGCAACGCAGCCTGTTCGAGCGCCTGCGACCGACCCCCGCAAGCCCCGGCATGCCGGGACTTATTTCATCATTGCAGGCCTATGGCGGCCTACGCGCATCGGCCACGCGCGCTCATCGGACTTCGCGGACAATGGGCCGGATCGGCACGTTGGAAGTACGGCTGGCACGGACCGCCGCGGAGGTACGTCAGGCTCAAAAAATTCGCTACCGGGTTTTCTACCAAGAGGGGTCCGCGGTTCCCAGTCCTGCCCAACTGCTCGCGCGGCGCGATGTCGATGGCTACGACGCGATATGTGACCACTTGCTGGTGATCGATCATGCGGCGCGCGATCGCAGTGCATTGAATCGGCCTGCAGTGGTTGGCACTTACCGGCTGCTGCGCCAACCGCTCGCTGAAGAGTATGGCGGATTCTACACTGCCGGCGAGTTTGATATCAGCGCTCTCGTTACCCGCCACAGCAGTCTGCAATTCCTTGAGCTCGGCCGGTCCTGCGTACTTTCGTCCTATCGTAACAAGCGCACCGTCGAACTTCTCTGGCACGGCATCCATGGATACATCTTGCAAAATCGCTGCGACGTGATGTTGGGATGCGCAAGCCTCGACGGCACCGATCCAAAACAGATGGCGCTCCCACTATCGTTCCTTCATCACTATGCCGGCGCACCGGAGCCATGGCGTGCGAAAGCGCTGCCCAAACGTTATGTCGAGATGAACCGGATGTCGAAAGAGGCGATCGATCCGAAGGCGGCGCTCCGCGCGCTTCCTCCGTTGATCAAAGGCTACTTGCGGCTTGGCGCCTATATCGGCGACGGTGCGGTGATTGACTACGAATTCGGCACCACGGATGTGCTGATTGTTCTGCCCGTATCGGCGATCAAGCAACGCTATCTGGAGCATTTTGATCTCAGCCGCCGCGCCGCCTGATCAAAGCTTCCTCAGCGAGACCTCTTCGACGAGGTGGCTCTCGCTCTTCTTCAAAATAAGATCCGCGCGTTGCCGCGTCGGCAGGATATTTTCGTGCAGGTTGACGAGGTTGATGCGCGACCAGATCGATGACGCCGTTTCGGTCGCCTCTTTGTCCGACAGATTTGAATAGCGATGGAAATAGGATTTCGGATCGCGAAACGCGGTCCCGCGCAACGTCAAAAACCGGTCGACGTACCAGGATTTCAACACGGCTTCATCGGCGTCGAGATAAACGGAAAAATCGAAAAAATCCGAAACGAATGGAATGGCTTTGCCGTCCTTCGGCAGACGGCCGGTCTGCAGAACGTTAAGGCCTTCAACGATGAGAATATCGGGCCGATCGACTTCGACCCACTGGTTGGGGATCACATCGTAGACGAGGTGCGAATAGATGGGCGCGCGTGCCGGGCGGCGCCCGGCCTTCACGTCGGACAAGAACCGCAGCAGCGCCGGAAGATCGTAGCTTTCGGGAAAGCCTTTCTTTTCCATGAGGCCTTCGCGTTCCAGGATGGTATTCGGAAAAAGAAATCCATCTGTCGTGATGAGATCTACCTTCGGCACGTTCGGCCAACGCGCCAACAGCGCTTGCAGCACACGAGCTGTCGTTGATTTGCCGACGGCGACCGAACCAGCGACGCCAATGACATACGGCATCTTAGTATCTTCTGTGCCAAGAAATCGTTGCTGTGCGACGAACAATCTTTGCGGCGCCGCCACGTACATCGATAAGAGACGTGAGAGCGGCAAATAGATTTCCTCGACTTCTTTCATGTCGAGCCGATCGTGCAGCGAGCGCAGACGCGTGACCTCCTCCGGAGTCAGCGTCATCGGTGTGTCTTTGCGGAGTGCCGCCCATTCTGCGCGCGAGAAAGTGCGGTATGGCGAGAGGTTTTGTTCGATGCGCTGTTCCATCACAACATCCGATCA
>DATBTA010000060.1:0-3336 GCA_036559505.1 Pseudolabrys sp.
GGTCATCCCCTTGATGGCCGAGCGGAAGGTTCTCCCCTATCTCGACATTCCCTTTCAGCATGCCTCACCCGAGGTGCTGAAGCGCATGAAGCGTCCAGCGGCGCAGGAAAAGACACTGGAACGCATCGAGCGCTGGCGCCGCGATTGCCCGGACCTTACGTTGCGTTCGACCTTTATTGTCGGGTTTCCCGGCGAAACCGATGCCGATTTCGAAATTCTTCTCGAGTGGCTGGAACACGCATCGCTCGATCGCGTCGGCTGCTTCAAATACGAGCCCGTGCGGGGCGCAGTCGCGAACGATCTCGCTGCGCCTGTCCCCGACGAGGTGAAAGAGCAACGCTGGCATCGCCTCATGCAGGCGCAGCAGAAGATTTCCGCCCGCAGACTCAAGCGGAGGGTCGGAACCCGACAGAAGGTGATCATCGACGAAGTTGGGCCGACGATCGCAAAAGGACGTTCAATGGCCGATGCGCCCGAGATCGACGGCGCAGTCTATGCCGCGAGCCGCCGGCCGCTCCGCGTCGGCGAGATCGCAACCGTCAAAATAGAACGTGCCGACGAATACGATCTGCACGGCACGGTCGCAGGCTTTTAAGGGCGTCACTCCTGTTTGAGGCCAAGGTCCTCGATCAGCTTCTTTTGCTCGACGAGCTGCGCGGCGGCATAGCGGCGATAGTCGTCGCTACTCATATAGGCCGGCTCCTGATCGAGCTTTGCCGTCGCCTCGAGATAGGCGGGGTCTTCGGCCCCCTTCTTGAATGCATCATGGATGATCTTGACGACCGCGGGATCCATTCCCTTCGGCCCGGCTATGCCAAACGGGGAATTCGACACCATGTCGATTCCGACTTCGCGCAAGGTCGGCGCATCGGGCCAGTTCTTGCTGCGCGTGGCGGTCCACAGCACAAGCAGCCTGAGCTGTCTCGCATTCACCAATGACGCCCAGCCGGTGGCATCGGCGACTGCATCGACATGCCCTCCAAGCAAGGCGCCCGTCGTTTCCGACGTCCCTTTGAAGGGCACATGTGTCCAACGGATGCCTTGCTGTTTAGCGATCTGCTCCATGGTGATGTGCAGGCTGGTGCCTGCGCCGGGCGTTCCGTAGTTGATCTTGCCCGGATTGGAGCGGGCGTAGTCGATCAATTCCTTGAAGGATTTCCAGGGCGCGTCGTTGCGGACCACGACGCCGAATGTGTAGCCGCTGATTCCGATGATGTAGGTAAAGTCGGCCGCCGGATCCAAGGTGGTCTTGCGCATGAACGGAAAGCGGAAGACGGTTATCGGGATCTGCACCAACGTGTAGCCGTCCGGCGCCGCCTGCTGTGCGACCTGCTGAGGCCCTAATACACCTCCGGCACCGGGGCGGTTTTCAATGACGATCTTCTGCTTGAGATATTTTTCAGTCGCAGACGCCAGCGCGCGCATCCCGATGTCGGTGGTGCCGCCCGCCGGCCACGGCACGATCAAGGTCACCGGCCGGTTGGGATAGTCTTGCGCGAACGATGGCGCGGCGATGAAGGAAAGAATGGCGGCTAATATCAGAACAATGGGTGATTGCATGACAGTCGCCTCTCTTCTGGATTCTAGATCCGGTAGAAGCTCGCGGCATTGTCGTGAAGGATCTTGCGTTGGTCAATTTGGGGACATTCCGACAAGACCGTTCGATAGGCGCCGAAGAAGTCGGCATAACTTGCATGCAGCTTTTCGAGCGGAAAGTTGCTGCCATAAATCGTTCGCTCTGCTCCGAAGATCTGAATGACGTCGCGGATCACCTGACGCGCCTGCGGCGGCGTAATGCCGTTGCTGTACATTCCGAGTCCGGAAATCTTCACGTGCAGGTTTGGAAACGCGGCCATCATGGTGAGCGCGGCGCGCCACTGGTCGATGGCCGCCTGCGTGCGCGCCGTCAGCATACCCGCATGCACCAGGATCATCTTCACGCCGGGGAAGGCTTTGATCAGCTCGACTGCCTGATTTACCTGCCCCGCGTAGACCTGCAACTCGAAATGCAGGCCGTGCTTTTCCAGAAGCGCGAAGCCGCGCCGGAAGTCAGGTGAGTTGCAGAAATCGGCGCGCGGTGCGCCCTGCCGGACCGGATCCGTGTCCCAGTAAAGCATCTGCCGCACCCCGCGCATGTTGGGAAATTGCTTCTGCGCCTTGAGCGCCGCCTCCACCTCAGGATCGGCGAGATCGATATTCGACACGATGCCCTGCGGAAATCCGTGCTTGTCCGCCACCGTTTGCAGCCAGCGTGTCTCTTCGAGCGCCTTGCCGGGCCCCCACATCGCAGTCACATGCACCGATTTCGTGACGCCCTGCGGCTTCACGTCGTTGATGAACTCCTCGACTGGGTAGTCGCGGCGGATCCCGAAATAGTCGCCGAACATGCGCGGTATCGGCGGATCAGCCAGCCAGCCCACATCCTTGCGCAGCCAGATGTGGTGGTGCGTGTCGATGACCGGTCCACTGTACATCATACATCCCTCTTCAATGTTTCTGTTCCTGAACAACTTTGACCACCGCGCTCACGAGCGTCTCGAGTTCGTCCGTCGATATCGTAAACGCCGGCGTGAGATAGATGACATTGCCGATCGGCCGCACGAACACCCCCAGTTCGATAAACCGGTTGCGGATCGCATCGAGATTGCCGATTTGATTTAGCTCCACGACCCCGATGCCGCCCATGACGCGAACGTCCTTGACCGCTTTCAAGCCGCGGCACGGTTCGAGGCCTCTGGCGAGCAGGACCGCAATATCCGCGACCTGCTGCAGGCGTGGCTCCCGCTCGAACAGATCGAGCGAAGCATTCGCAGCCGCGCAGCCAAGCGCATTCGCCATGTAAGTCGGCCCGTGCATCAATGCCTTCTCCGGGTCATCCGACCAGAAGGCGTCGAAGATTTTTGCGGTCGCTACTGTGGCCGCAAGCGGCAGCGTGCCTCCGGTCAGCGCTTTCGAGAGTGCGATGATGTCCGGCGCGGTCTGCGCCTGCTCGGAAGCAAACATGGTCCCGGTGCGGCCGAACCCGGTAAACACCTCGTCGAAGATCAGGAGCGCGTCGTACGCGTCCGCGAGGGCTCGCAGATGGCGCAGCACGCCGGCGTCATGGAATTTCATCCCGCCTGCACCCTGCACCAGTGGCTCGACAATAATGGCGGCGATCGTATCGCTTCGGCCCTTCAAGAAGTTTTCGAGTGTCGCGACTGTCGAGCGACCTTCCGGCAAATCGACGATGTGATGCGCTGGCAAAACATCGGCAAGACTGGCATGCACGCCAGTCTCCAGATCGCTGACGGACATCGCGCCTAGCGTGTCGCCGTGATACGCGCCGTGAAAAGC
>DATBTA010000061.1:0-3288 GCA_036559505.1 Pseudolabrys sp.
AAATCCGCGCCGACCGACGGCCAGGTGAACGGAAGATTGGCAAGTTCGGTCATCGGATAGCGGCCGGGTGTCACGCCGTGCAGGCACCATGCGATATCAGTGATGCCGTTGCGTGCCGCGTCGAACTGGCGATTGGGCGGACCAACAAGCTGGCCGTTCGGATAGATCTCGAATTTCAGGCGGCCACCGGACTCCTTCTCAATTTTCTCTGCCCAGGCGGTCACCCATTTGTGAAAGGCGTGCTGTGGCGGAACGAAGTGCGAGAGCTTCAGCGTGACGGTTTGAGCCTGTGCCGATCCTGCTCCGAACGCGATGGCGACGGCTAAAGCGCATGCCTTGACGATTGTCTGCAATGACATGGTTCATCCTCCCGTGGCTTCTTGCGAGCCGTTTTCCCGGGTCGATCTTATGCGGAAAATCGCTGCGCTGTCACGGATAGCCGGTTTGACGCCCTGAAATACGAGCAAACCGCGTTAGCCCGCGATCATTTTGTTGATCAGTTCCCCGCAACTGCCGATCTCGATGCGGACCTCGTCGCCGGCCTTGAGGAATTCGCCGCGCGGCATGCCTACGCCCGCCGGGGTCCCGGTGGCGATAACGTCGCCCGGATTGAGCGTGATATGACGCGACAGATAGGCGATCTGCTCGGCGATATCGTGCACCAGCCGCGCCGTATTGGAGTTTTGCTTGAGCACTCCGTTGACCCACAATTTGATGGCCAGATTATTGGGGTCGGAAACATAAGCCGCAGGGGTGAGCCAGGGCCCCATCGGCGCGGCGTCCTCGAAGCATTTCTGTCCGACCCAGTCCATGCCGAACGGCGAGCCTTCGCGTTTCATCAGGTCCCGGGCGGAAAGGTCATTGACGATGAGATATCCAGCGACGGCCTCCAGGGCGCGCTCCTCCGGGATGTTCCGGGTCGGCCGCGCAATGACGACGCCGAGTTCCGCCTCCCAGTCCACTTGTTGCGAAAAAGGCGGCAGCCGGGCCGGCGTACCGGTGCCGATGATTGAGCCCGCAGTGGTCTTCATAAAGAAGTACGGATCCTTGGCCTTCGTCATTGCGGGTGCTTTGCCGGTCACGCGTTTGGCGATCTCGGCCATTTCTTCCAGGTGATCCCAATAATTGGCGCCCGCGCAATAAAGGGCGCCCGGGTAAAGGATCGGCGCGAGCAGCTTCGCTTGCGCCAGCAAGACTCCTTCACCCGGCGGAAGCCCGTTGGCAGTGGCATCATGCAGGCTGCGGTGCGCCGCGTCCCAGTTGCGGAGCAGACCGAGCACCGATGAGGTATCGATGCCGTCTCCGCCGCGCAGCAGCGATGCAACCGGCACAATACGGTCGCCGACCAGCACACCTGCTTTGGGCGAGCCTGCGTCTGCGTAACTCACCAACCGATAACCTGGCGCCATAATCGTCCCCACAGCCTTTACGCGAGGCTACTCGATCATCGCGTGTTTGGATTGGCAAGCGCGGCGCAGCCGCTCCGCGTGGCCGTTGTTCGGGCGGGTTTGAGCCGTTACGCTTGTCTGGATGCAAAGCGGCCGGCGGGGGCACCATGGCGGATTTCGACGGCGTTGTTATCGGAGCCGGTCACAACGGCCTGACGCTTGCCGCATACCTTTCCCGCGCCGGTCTGCGTATTGCCGTGCTCGAGCGCAACAGCCGGATCGGCGGCGGCTCCAGCACGGAAGAGCGCATCCTCCCCGGGTTCAAGCTCAACCTGCACGCCAATTTCTTCATGGGGTTGGGGCTCTGCCCGCTGCTGAATGATCTCGAGCTTCATCGTTTCGGCTTTTCCTATATCGAGCCGCCGGTACAGCAAGCGGCGGTCTTTCGCGACGGCACCGGCATCGTCGTCTACAAGGATCTCAACAAGACCTGTGCGTCGCTCGCCCGCTTTTCAAAGCAGGATGCCGAGACATTCCGGACGCTCTGGCACACCTATTGCGAGGAGATGCGGCCGCTTTTGGTGTCGCTCCTCTACAACGCGCCGATGCCGCGCGAGCAGCTCGTGGACCGGCTGAGCGGTCCCAAGGCAAAAGAGCTGCTGTCGCACGCCCAGCACGACCTCTTCAGCGTGGTGCGCAAGCATTTTGTCGATGAGCGTATCCGCACGCTATTCACGTCCTACATGCACGTGATCACCACCGAGAACGTGCCCGGCGCCGGCATCGTGTTTCCCGCCATTTTCGCGAACATCGCGAGCTTCACGCTTCCGGTTGGTGGCGCGGTGGCGCTGCCACTCGCGCTCGCGCGCATCGTCGAAGCCGGCGGCGGCGAAATCGTCACCGGCGCCGACGTGAAGGACATCAAGGTCGCAGGCGGCCGCGCCACCGGGGTGACGTTGGCCGATGGCCGTACCATCAATGGGCGCAAATTCGTGGCCAGCGCGATCGATTTTCCTGCCACCGTGCAGATGGCCGGCGAGGAGCTGTTCCCCGAGCCGGTGCGTGAGAAGGCAAAAGCCTGGCACTGGGGCAATCACAGTCTCGTCACGTTGCA
The DNA here is from genome assembly GCA_036559505.1 of Pseudolabrys sp. Taxonomy (GTDB): domain Bacteria; phylum Pseudomonadota; class Alphaproteobacteria; order Rhizobiales; family Xanthobacteraceae; genus Pseudolabrys. The sequence goes on from DATBTA010000061.1 coordinate 2,503, forward strand.
TCTGGCGCTCAGGAATCCGCCGGCCTACCGCGCAGCTGCCTTCGATCCCGATGTGTCGCGCGCCTACAACATCTTTTTCGGAATGGATCATATCGAGGATGTCGCAAGCTGCTTCGACGATTGTACCGCGAAGAAATTCCCGCGCGTCTTGATGGGCAACGGCGCCTGCAACAGCCAGTTCGACCCGAGCTACGCGCCGGCGGGCAGGCACAGCGCGTTCTGGTGGCCGTTCGCGCCTTATTCGGTCGACGGCTCGCCGCAGGAATGGGAGCGAAACCGCGCCGGCTACACGCAGAAGGTTCTCGACTACTGGCGCATCTACGCCTCGAACCTCGAAGGCGACAATCTGCTCGGCAGCTACCTGTTCACGCCGCTCGACGTGGAGGCGCTCAACGCCAACATGCGCCAGGGCGCGGTGCGCGTCGGCGCCTATGTTCCGAACCAGCTCGGCATCAACCGGCCGCATCCGTTGATGCCGGGATCGCGCACGCCGGTGGAAGGCCTCTATCTCTGCGGCTCGTCATCGGGCAATGGCGGCGGCATCAACGGTGCCGCCGGCTATATCGCGGCCAATGCCATTGTCGACGACCTGAAGCTCAAGCGCGCGTGGAAACCGGTTCCCGCGCCGGAATGGAAGCACTGAGGGCGCTCAGCCTGAAGCGGCCACCACGGCGCAGGTCGTCACAATATCGTCGACGCTTGCGCCGCGCGACAGGTCGCTGATTGGCTTTGCAAAGCCCTGCAGGAACGGCCCGATCGCCTGCGCGCCGCCCAGCCACTGCGTGA
>DATBTA010000062.1:0-9680 GCA_036559505.1 Pseudolabrys sp.
CGCCGACTGGATGATGCCGCCTTCGACCTGATTGATGACACCGTCCGGATTGACCACGAGCCCGGCATCGGTCGCGCACCATACGTGGTGCAGCCGGATTTCTTCATCGACGGAAAGTTCAACGACGACAGCGGAATAGGCGGCACGGTTCTTGTATCGCGCGAAGGCAATGCCGCGCCCGCGGCCCTGGCCTCCGGGGGCGCCGGCCTGCCATTTGGCCATGGCGGCGGCCTTCTCGATGACGGCCCGCGCGCGCGAGTCGGTTGTGATTGAAAGCCGGTACGCGACCGGATCCTGTCCGGCGCGCGCGGCGAGATCGTCGATACAGCATTCCATCGCGAAAATGTTCGGCATGGCGCCGAGTCCCCGCAGCGCTGAGGTGCGCACCGGCGATTCCGTCACGAGATGATGCAGCATGCGCTTTGCTGGAATGTCGTAGAGCGGTTCGCCATTGCGCGTGCCGCCGCCGCCGTTCGCTTCGGGCACGTCGTTCGGCGGCGGTTCGGGGGGTGGGTCGGGCAAAGCAAGCGCGCCGAGCAGATTGCCGCCCGCGCCGGGGCGCAAATTGTGCGTCGGACTCCAGATCTCCTGCGTCCAGTCGACGGGCTTGCCCGCGTCATCGAGTAGCGCACGAACCTTGACCACCATCGCCGGTGTCTTCGGCTCGTAGATGAACTCTTCCTCGCGGCGCCAGCGCACCCGGATCGGCTGACCGGGCTTCTGCATGGCAATGATGGCCGCGTCCGCCGCGGCATCGTCAGCGCCATTGTGGCCGTAACAACCCGAGCCCTGCACGTGGTGCACGATGATCGAGGAGGGTTCGAGCTTCAGAATTTTCGAAAGCGCCGCGCGCAGCGGATAGACGCCCTGACAGTGCGTCCACACCGTCAGCTTTGCATCCTTGTAGAGCGCGAGCCCGCAGGACGGCGAGATCGAGGCGTGCGCAAGATAGCCGCGCGAAAAAGTGGCTTCGTAGCGCTCGCGTCCCTGCGGATTTCCCGGATCGGGCGCGCCGAAGACGCGCTCGACAACCGGTCTCTGCAGCAGCCAGTTCGCCTCCTGTTGCGTCGGCGTCGGCGCCTCGACGTTCTGCCAGGTCACATGGTTGACCGCCGTGGCGCCTGCGGCTTCGACCGCGGTCTCGTCGTCGCCGATGATGGCGAGAAAGTTGCCATTGCGGACAAGCTCGATCGGACCCTTGGCGGCGCGGCGGATCGCATTTTCGTCGATCGAACCGATCGTTGCGCCGCGATTGGGCTGGCGCACGACGCGCGCATGCACCATGCCGTCGAGCTGCATGTCGTGAATAAAGATGGCTTCGCCGAACACCTTCGCCGGCAGATCGATGCGCGCGCTGCTTTCGCCGATGGCTTTGAAATCGGCGACGCGCTTGCGTGCGCCGGTGCCGGTCGCTTTGGCGGCCAGGTCGACCGCGCCGGCCAGTGTCCAGTAATCCTGCCCGGTCGAGGCGCCGTTGCGCAGGATGCCGCCGTCGCGGATCGACAGCTCGGCTGGCTTGCAGCCGAGCACTTTTGCTGCCTGGGCAAGGAACAGTGCGCGCACGTCAGCGCAAGCCTGCCGCATGGCGACGCCGCCGAACTGGATTGACTGGCTGCCGGCGGTATAGCCCTCATTCGGCGCCCTGATCGTATCGCCCGAGCGGATAGTGATGCGCTCCATCGACACGTCGAGCTCGTCGGCAGCAATCTGTCTCATTGCGGTGAGCACGCCCTGGCCAAGCTCGACGCGGCCGGTGAGCACGGTGACCTTGCCCGGCGCGGGGAAGGCGACCCAGCGGTCGAGCTCGGGGTTCGCCTCGAGCTGGGCGGGAAGCGGGGCGGTCATCGGGAAGCTCCCGCGCGCATCGCGGCTGCCGCCTTCTCGACGGCGCGCATGATGCGGTTATGCGAGCCGCAGCGGCAGATATTGCCGTCGAGCGCCTGCGCGATCTCGCCGCGCGTCGGCTTCGGGTTTTTGTCGAGCAGCGCTTTCGCGGAGATCAGGATGCCCGACAGGCAGTAGCCGCACTGGCCGGCCTGCTCGTCGATGAAAGCCTGCTGTAGCGGGTGAGGGCGGTCGGCATTGCCCAGGCCCTCGACGGTGGTAACCGATTTTCCGGCGATGCTCCACACCGGCTTGGTGCAGCATTTCTCCGGCGCGCCGTCGACCAGAACAATGCAGCAGCCGCATTGCTCGAGGCCGCAGCCGAAGCGCGTGCCCATCAGCCCGAGTTCGTTGCGCAGCACATCGAGCAGCGGCATCTCTTCGTTGTCGAGTGACACGCTGACTGGTTTGCCGTTGATCGAGAAGTCAAACGTCTTGGGCACGGACGCTCCTAAAAGCCGAACTGCTCGCGCAGAATTCGTTCGTCGAGATTGTGGCCGGGATCGAACAGCATATTGATCGAAATGTTGTGGTCCATGCGGATGTCGACGCTGTGAACCGAGCGCACCTCGTCGTGGTCGGCGACCGCCGCGACCGGCCGCTTCTGCGCTTCCAGCACCTCGATGGTGACTTTCGCTTTGTCGGGCAGCAGAGCGCCGCGCCAGCGCCGCGGCCGGAACGGGCTGATCGGCGTCAGCGCCATGAGCGGCGCGTTGATGGGAATGATCGCGCCCTGCGCCGAAAGGTTATACGCGGTCGATCCGGCCGGCGTTGCGACCAGCACGCCGTCGGAAATGAGCTCGGCGAGCCGCTCCTGTCCGTCGATCAGGATGCGCAGGTGGGAAGCCTGCGCGCTCTGCCGGAACAGTGACACCTCGTTGATCGCGCGGTGCTCGTGCGTGCGCCCTTGCACGTCGCGCGCTTGCATCAGCAGCGGATGGATGATGGTGATGTGCGCGTTCGCCAATCTTTCGGCGAGCCTTTCCTCGGCGAATTCGTTCATCAGGAAGCCGACGGTGCCGCGATGCATGCCATAGATCGGCTTGCCGGATTTCATGAACTTGTGCAGGGTCTGCAGCATCAGGCCGTCGCCGCCCAGTGCGACGATCACGTCGGCCTTCGCGGGGTCGGCATTGCCGTAACGCTTGTCCAGCCGCGCGTAGGCCTCGCGCGCCTCCGGCGTCTGCCCGGCGACAAAGGCGATGGTCTTGAACTGGTTCATGCGGGGACCCGACGATGGAACGCGCGGTGCTCGTCTATACGACTTGGCCCTCGATTGTCGAGGCGGAGCGGGTCGGTCGCGCCATCGTCGAGCGGCGGCTTGCGGCCTGCGTGAATATCCTGCCGGGAATGGTCTCGCACTACTGGTGGCAGGGCAAAATCGAGCGGGCCGAGGAGGTCGTCATGCTCGTCAAGACCCGCGCCGGCCTGGCCGACGCCGTGGGAAAGGCGGTCAAGGCGGCGCATAGCTACACGACGCCGTCCATCATGGTCGTGCCGGTGGAGCAGGTCGACCCGGACTACCACCGCTGGATCGTCGAGGAGACGTCCCAATAGCATCATGCCCGGCGCGAGGCCGGGCATGACAATCGGTTCGATAAATTTATCGTTGCCTCAGTAGCTCGCCGTGCCGTCGATAACGGCCTTAAGCTGGCGGTACTCCTCGCAGTCGGCGGTGCCGCAAATCAGCTTTACCTTCTGCAGGTAGTCCTCGGCCTTGAGCCTGTTGCCCTGCTCCGCCTGCCACATGCCGTAGTAGGACCAGGTGCGCACGTGGTTGGGGTCGGCCGCGAGCGCCTTTTCGTACCAGAATTTGGAATCGTCGTAGTCGCCGAGCTTGCGATGCGCGTATCCGATGTAGTTTGCGACATCGGGATGCTCGTCGTGACCAAGCGCGTGCATCGCTGCGATGCCGTCCTGGTAATTGCCGCTGAGAATCAGAAATCGCGCCGCGCGGTAGTCGTGCAGAAATTTCTCCTGCGCGATCTGACGCTGCTGCTCTTCGATCACGTTGTTCTGCTTCTTTTTCTTTTTCTTGCTGCTGCTGTCATCGGCAGGAGGCGGCGGGTTATCGCTGCCCATTGCATTGGCCGACTTCAGACCGATGCCGGTAACGAGAAGCGCGGCGGCGGCGAAAATGCCAATCCCGCGGAGCACGAATTTCAGGTTCATGAAAACCCCCTGTTAGATCGGACGCCGACGATACGATGAAGGCTGGGCATATAGGAAAAACACTTCGTGATCGGCGCATAGTCCTCAGCGTACTCGAAAATTTTAGACTGGTGGACGCTCCGCCGCTCCGCCTTGACTTGGCGATGGGTTCAAGGGAACATTTTACCCGTGCTGGTTCCCCGAGTCAGATCGGGGACGAAAGAGGGAACACGGACACTTCTTACTTAAATGCAGTCATTCGAACGAATGAATTCGAATCGGATGAAGTGCATTTGAATTTGAGGCACTCCGTGGCTGCCCCCGCAACTGTGAGCGGCGAGCCTTAGGTCCAAATCGGCCACTGGGAAACTGGGAAGGCCGGACCGACAAGGTAACGACCCGCGAGCCAGGAGACCTGCCAGCACAGTCACCCAACCGGTGGACGGGGTGTCCATACGGAGCGGTCTTTCGCAGCGGTGACGGCAATGCCGGTGCGAAGGCCGTGAGAGCGAAATCTCCACGACATTCCGCATGTGAAGCAGGCGACCAGTCGCATGCTTCATTCGCGTCCTTCGCAACGGGCCTGGTCTTCACCGATGCGTCCGCGCCAAGCGCGGAGCGCAAACGAAGGAACGTTGTGTCATGGGACGGGGTCATACCGCCAAACTTCTCGGCGCCGCGGTGGCGCTCACTGCATCTATTTCGGGCTCGCAGGCGCAGATCGCGCTGCCGCCAATCGACGTCAACTGGACGCGTCTCAACAGCGGAATGGTCGGTACGTCGACCAGTATCATCACGTCGCAGGACATCGAAAGCTCGCCGGCGCAGAATCTGCCGGACATCCTCTCACAACAGGTCGGCATACAGACCCAGCGTTTGCTCAGTTCAACGAACGGCTCGCGCGACACGGTCGACCTGCGCGGCTTCGGTGTTTTTGCGCAATCGAACGTGCTGATGCTCGTCAATGGCCGGCGTTTTCAGGATTTCGATCTCCAGGGCTTCGATTTTTCGTCGATCCCGCTCAACAGCATCGAGCGGATAGAGATCACCCGCGGCAACAGCGGCACGACTCTCTATGGCGACGGCGCCATCGGCGGCGTCATCAATATCGTCCTGAAAAAAGGGTCGTCGCCGGGCGCCACCAATCGCGTGGAGGCTTTTGGCGGTTCGTTCCAATACTGGGAGGGGCGTGCATCGACTGCAGCGACGAGCGGACCATGGTCGGTTGGTGCATTTGGAAACGCGATCAGCTCGGATGGCTATCGCGTCAACAGCGCGTTGCGACAGAGCAATATCAACGCGACCTTGAACTATTCGACTCCCAACTTGGGCGCCTATTTCACTGTCGCAGGTGATCGTCAGTTTCAGGGCCTGCCGGCGGGGCTCAATAATTTGCCGGGCAACTTTCCCTACACGCTCGAGACGCCTTGGCAATCGAATACCCCGCTCGACTGGGGCAACAAGCAGGCAATCAACTTTGCGACAGGATTTAACGCAACCCTCAGCCCGGGCGTTGAGCTGATTGTCGATGGCAGCGTGCGGCGCAAGTTTCAGCAGGCGCAGTTTTTCAGTTACCTCGACCCGAACACTTTTTTATACAATCTGAGCGCGGCATCGCCGATGAACTATGTCGACACCGCCATGACGACGTCGTCGGTAACGCCGCGGCTCGACGTGTCGCATCAGCTGTTCGGTTTGCCAAACCGGCTGCTGACAGGCATCGACTTCTACAACACGCAGTACAATTCGGACCGCCCGACCGCTCCGGGCCTGGTGCCCGTTCACAGCTATGACATCCAGCAAAGAACGCTCGGTTTCTATGCAATGAACACGACGGCGTTGCGGCCGGACACCGACATTTCGATCGGCGGGCGTATCCAGAAGAACTCCGTCAATGCACGTGACACCTACAGCGCAATCAATGACCCCAACGCGGGATTTTACGCCAACAATCCCGAGATTCCTCCGTTCGACCAGAGCGAGCGGCAGTGGGCGGCTCATCTGGGGCTGGAGCACCGTATCAGCAATACGTTTGCGGTTTTTGGTCGCGCGGCGCGCGCATTTCGCCTGGGCAATGCCGACGAGCGGGTCGGAGCCGGCGGTCCGTTCATATTCATCGTTCCGACGTTCGATCTGAAGACGCAGACGTCGTGGGACGTCGAGGGTGGCGTCCGCGTCAATCTCGGACAATTCCGTCTCGAGTCCAGCGTCTACCTGATGCGATTGAAGAACGAGATTCATTTCTTGCCGGCGATTGGCGTCGATACCAATCTCGATCCAACGCAACGTGTGGGTTGGGAGACCGCCGCCTTCTATCAGATCAACAATTCAACGCGCGTGCGCGGCGGGGTGACTTACGTCAACGCAACGTTCCGCGAGGGGACGTTTGCGGGTCATGAAATTCCTTTGGTGTCCCAGTGGTCGGGCTATGCGGGGCTCACCTGGGATATCGTGCCGAAATGGCTCACGCTTGATGTGACGAGCCGGCTCTTTGGGCCCCGGCGGATGGACAACGACCAGGCCAGCGTTCAGCCGCTTATCCCCGCGCAGGCGACCGCCGACGTCAAGCTGAGCGGCAAGTACGACCGGTTCTTTTGGTCCGCCGCCGTACTCAACGTGTTCGATACACACTATTACGACTATGCCATCGCGAGCGGTGGGATTGCCGCAGGACCATTCTTTCCGGCAGGTTTGCCGCCAACGATCGGATTGTTCAACGCCTTTCCTCTTGCTGGCAGGACATTCCTGCTGCAGGCCGGTGCCACCTTCTAGGCATCGGGCGCGCCATCCCGAATGAGTGAGTGATACCCGTCACAGCGGCGGATGATCTTCGCTGGCATATTGGCCTGGGGTTCAGTTCGGGGGCCCTCGCCGTTATTGGCAGGAGATTCGCGATGATCAGGAAAACACTGGCGGCATTTGCAGGCCTTGCGCTTGTCGCACTTGCGGCCACGCCCGCCGACGCGCGCGTGCGTGCAGGCATGCTCACATGTGCCGTTGCGCCCGGCGTGGGTCTTGTTCTCGGCTCGCAGAAGCAAGTGAACTGCGACTTCACCTCCGTGCAAGGCTGGCATGAGTCCTATTCAGGCAGCATCACGCGCATCGGGCTCGACGTCGGGTTCACCGAGGGCGGATCGATTGCCTGGGCCGTCTACGCACCGGCCGAAGACGGCCGCGGCGCGCTTGCCGGAAGCTATGCCGGCGCTACCGGTGAAGCGACGATCGGCGGCGGCCTCGGCGCCAATGTGCTGATTGGCGGCCTGCAGCGCTCGATAGCCCTGCAGCCAATCTCGGTCGGCGCGCAACGCGGTCTCAACGCCGCTGTTGGGATCGGCGGGCTCGAGCTGTCCGCGCGCTAGTCAAACCAGTGGATATTGAAACGAGGCCACCCGTTACGGTGGCCTTTTCTTTGCCGTCACAATGGTTTCCATTCGGCCGGGACGAATTCGTAGCCGCTTGCCGTCTTCGCGATGTGCCCGCATGCGGGGAAGGGGAAGTGGTACGCCTCGATCAGCATGCGGTCGGCTGAAACGCGATCGAGCATCCGCCGCCGCGCTTCGACGGCCTGTGGCCCATCCATGTCGAAGGCTGGCTGCCAGTCAGGATGGCGCGCAAACAAATAGGGGTTTCGCACGGTGTCGCTCATCGCCAGCATGGATTGTTTGCCGGAATGGATAGCGAATGCCGTATGGCCGGGCGTATGGCCGTAGGCGGCCACGGATACGATGCCGGGAGCAACCTCATTGCCCGGCTTGAAGCGTCGCACGTCCTTGGCGATGTCCTTGAAGATACGACGCGCGTTGAGGAAATAGCGCTTCACCGCGCCTTCCGCTTTCGACATGTTCGCGTCGTTCATCCAGAAATCCCATTCCGGGTCGGGTACCGCGATCTCGGCGTTCGGAAAAATCCTCGCGCCGTCTTTGGTCTTGATGCCGTCGATATGATCCGGGTGGAAATGCGAGATCAAAATCGTGTCGACCGCCTTCGGATCGATGCCGGCTGCCTTGAAATTGTCGAGCAGGCTGCCCGCGGTGTCGGCGATCTGGCCTGCAGTCCCGGTATCGATCAGCACCAGTTTTGCGCCGGTGTTCACCAGCAACGCCGTGAACGAGATGGGCAAAATCCTGGGCGGCAGAAATGCGGCGGCGAGCGCGTCGTTGACTTCGGTGCTGCTCGCGTTGCGGACGAATTTCTCGTCGATCGGCACATACCAGACGCCGTCATAGAGGGCGGTGAGCTGATAGCTGCCGAGATTGTAGCGATAGATGCCGGAGCCTTGCGCCTTAGCTGACGGTGCGCGCGCCGCCGCGGGCGGCGTCAGCGCCGCGCCGGCGAGCAGCGCCGAACCGGCTAGGAATGTGCGGCGGTCGAGATCGGTCATTGCGGTCGTCTCATTCCGGTTGCGGTGAGTTTAACACCGCACCGGCGGATAAGCGTCCCTAGCCCGGCCTGCGCAAGCCGTTATGATCGCGGCTGTGAGGCGCGTGGACCGGGGCGGCAAAGGCGGTTGACCATGGGGAAGCGAATGGCGGCGCGGCTGTTGGCGAGCCTCGCCGCTGCGGTGCTTGCGGGCTGTGCCACCGAGATCGGGCCGACCTCGGCCGAGTTGAAGGCGCGCTGGGAAGCGGAAAATATCTATCCGCAGAACTACCGGCAGGACTTGCTGGCATTCCTGCGAACTTATCTCAACGATCCGGCACAGGTGCGCGGCGCAGCGGTCTCGCGACCCCAGCTCAAATACATTGGGCCAGGCGACCGCTACGTGAGTTGCGTGCGGTTTAACGCTCGCAATACCGACGGAAAGTATGTGGGCTCGAAGGACGGTGCGGCGACGTTCGTATCGGGCAAGCTTGAGCGGTTTTTCGACACGCCGAGAGAGTTGCGCGAGCGCGAATTGTGCAAGGACGCCGCGTTTACGCCGTTCCCGGAACTGGAACGGCTTACGCGATAAAAAACGCGCAACAACCGCCGGGCCGGCTAGCTCGGCGGCAAATTTTCAGACAAACGACTCTTTAGTCAGCTCGGAGAAAAGGTCACTTGACCTTAAGGTTCTCCGCGGACGTCTTTCCGCGGTTCTCGACGAGCTCGAACTGAACGGTCTGTCCTTCGTTCAGCGTGCTAAGTCCGGCGCGTTCAACAGCCGAGATGTGCACAAACACATCCTTCCCGCCTTCTTGAGGCTGGATGAAGCCATAGCCCTTCGTCGGATTGAACCACTTAACGGTGCCCTGAGGCATTGCTAGATCTCCGAGGTATTACAAACGCCCTAGTGTGCCATAATCCTTAAGGCGTGAACAAGGTCCCAAAGCACGAGACTTGGAGCGGGACTTCCTGGATATTTTGCCGGTTTCACGGGGGCTTCTTACGCGTCCGGCCGGTGTGCCTGGATGGTTCGTCCGACATTGTGAAAGGTGAGGGAAAGGTTTGCCCGGGACGCCCCACGTTGCGAGGCGTCAGGTATGAAACCTTGGGCGAAGTGCGCCGGTGCCGGGTGAGAGATTTGAACTCCCGACCAACGGTTTACACAACCGCTGCTCTACCACTGAGCTAACCCGGCTGGCCGCAGGGAATGGGACCGCTTAGCACCACCGCAGGGGTCAGTGAATACAGATTTGCTTAGATCGCTAGCGTTTTCCAAACAGGCG
>DATBTA010000063.1:0-3021 GCA_036559505.1 Pseudolabrys sp.
CGGCATGTTCCGTCCGATGACCTTCCAGTGTCTCGAAGCGGCAACCGATGCGTCAGGCAAAGTGGTCGGCTGGCGTCACTGCGCCATTGGCGACGATGGCGGGCTCAGTCTGATCACCGGCGGCATGCGCATCTCATCTTACTACGGGCTGCCGAACCAGCAGCTCGAGCTGCGCAATGTCGATGAGGGCGTCCGCATCAAGCATTGGCGCGCGGTTGCGCATAATTTCAATCTGTTCGCGATCGAGACCATGGTCGATGCTCTGGCCGAGGATCAGAAGCTCGACCCGGTCGAATTCCGCCTGCAGCGCATGTCGATCACGCCGAAGGCGCGCCGCTGTGTCGAGGCGGTGATAAAAATGGCCGATTGGGGCGCAAAGCGCCCCGACGACCGTGCGCTCGGTTTTGCCATGAGCGAGCGCTCGGGATCGCTCGGCGCCTGCGTGGTCGAGGCGTCCATCGATCGCCGTTCCGGCACAATCCGGGTCCACAAAGTGTGGGTCGCGGCCGACGGCGGCGTGATCGTGCAGCCGGAGGCGGCCAAGGCGAACGTCGAAAGCGGCATCGTTTATGGCCTGTCGTCGGCCTTGCACGAGCGGCTGACGGTGCGGGACGGCGCGGTCGAGCAGTCGAACTTCGGCGACTACAACGTCATGCGCATGTCCGACATGCCCGAGGTGATGCAGGTCTCGTTCCTAGATAGCGACGGGAACCCGACCGGGCTCGGCGAGATCAGCACACCCGGCATGGCGCCGGCGATCGCCAATGCCTTCCACAAGCTGACCGGCAAGCGGCTCTATCACATGCCGTTCACGCCGGAACGCGTGCTGGCGGCTTTGAAGGCGTAGTTCCCGCGTGCGGTAAGTTCCACGGCCTGTGCATAACTGTCCAAAAGACGGCATGCGCCCGCTCGCCCATGGCGGTGCGACATTTTGGTAATGCTGTGAAAACAGGCGCACTTACGCACATTAAAAATTTTAAATCCCCAAGACAGGTCGCCGTAATGCGCTCTCTGGCAAGTGATGCCCATCACAAATGCGTCGCTTGCTCTCTCGCAAGTGATGCCCGTCACAGAGGCATTGCTGAACGCAGGCTACGTATCGCGTACCCAGAATCGAACCAAGAAGGCCAGTAGCGCGACTAAGTATTGAGCCGGAATACGAATGGGAAGGCGACAATGGGACGTAAGATTCTAACCAAGGCAGTGCTGGCCACCATCCCGGAGATGGTCGAGCAGGGCGGCATGAGGGCGGACGACATCGCCAAGAAGCTGGGGTGCAACATCGGCACGCTCAAGGTGCGCTGTTCCCAGGCGAAGGTCAGCCTGCGACCGCCGGGAAGCCGTCGTGGGCGGCCCAGAATCGACGAGCGCACCATCAGGCTGAGCGGGGACGCCCTGGCTCTCCTGCAACGTCGCGCTGCCGCGAGCGGAAAAACCGAAGCGGCGCTTGCGCGGGAACTGCTCGAAACGATCGCGAGAGATGACCTTTACGACGCCGTGCTGGACGATGCGCCGGCTGAATCGCTTCCCATGAAAAAGCGGGCGTTCGGGTAGTGCAAATTTAACCCGCGCTACAGGCGGAAACGTCGCGCTTCTTATTCGATTACCTCGTCGGCGCGGGCGAGTAACCGTGGGGAAACCTCCAACCCAATCGTCTTTGCCGTCTTGAGGTTGACTGCTAGCTCAAATTTCGTGCGGGCGGTCAGGTGCTGTCCGGCATGGCGGCTTACTTGCCCATGCAACTCGTGACGAAATTCGGCCGTTGACCCAACGGGACTTTCTGCGCGCGCGCCTTTTTGCTGCATTCGGCCCGCTTCACGCGGTCGGCCTTGATCTGTTCAATTTGTTTCCGGGTTTGCTCGCGGCGCGCCTGCCTGGCGGCGTCGGCCTCTTGTTTTCGTTGCGCCCGGCGTGCCGCCCTTTCCTGTTTTGCGGCGGCCTTTCGCGCCTCCTGCCGCTTGAAGATGCATTCGGCGAAAGGCTCGACATAGAGGCGTGGCGTCTGCTTGGCGCATTCTTCGCTATCCTGACGCTGCAGCTCGCGCTTGCTCGGGGGACGAGATGAGGTCTGAGCCGAAACCATGTCGCCGGCGCAAAGCGCAAGGCCGAGAGCGGCAGCGAACAGGCAGAACGAATAACGCATGGTGGTCGGCCCCCGAAGTGAACGCGTCAGCAGTGAGCTTGCGACGGCAGGATATCGCCCGGCCCTGCATTAGGCTAGGCGCTCGCGTGCCCGGCCTGTTTGCGCATGTGGTTTAAGCGGAACGATGCAGCCAATCAGCGCGCTTTTCGGCCGGAGCGTGGATTATTGTTCCGGGGAGTCAAACGTCAGCCACGTTGAGCTCGTAGTAGCCTTTGCCGCCGCGAGAATAGACCTTGGCGGCGATCGCGTAGATGCGCTCCCGGTGCATATCGAACACGCGCAGAAGTTCAGCCGGATCGAACCGAAGGTCTGGTTGAATGTGCTTCAAGGCATCAGCCTTGATAATGAATGAGCTTTCCATGGACCGGTCATATCCCCAGAAGCGGACCGCTTGCCGCGTCGCGTCGTAGCTGCGGCTGGGGTTTGGAAAACTGATCGTCATGTTTGTCGACTTTTCATCCAAGACACTCGTGTGAATCGCATCATAGTTGCTTTGCCGATGCTGTGGTGACTTTGGCAGCCCGCTTGTCACGCTCGATTGCCGCTGCCAGATCGCGCGGGTCGATGTTCAGCATCTCGGTCGAAGGCACCGGGGAGGATTTTGTATAAGCCAGCATCATCGTCGCCACGCGGCGGTAAACGGGAAACGAGAGTCCCTCGATCAATTCCTCGTCCGTCACGATTTCATAATTGCCGGCTGGCAAAACGCGGCCAGCCCCTTCGATCGAGAAGGGATTGCTGAATTCGACAATTTTACGGGTCGTTCGAATGCTCATCCGGTTTGGGCAACCTTCTCAGAGCGCGACTCACCTCTATTTGGGGATGAATTGCGGTCACCACAGGGGGTAGGGGGTGGTTTCTGCAAATAAATGTGCCGG
>DATBTA010000064.1:0-7144 GCA_036559505.1 Pseudolabrys sp.
GGCGGCATGGTGGAACAGGTCTGACGGTTCCGATCGAGCCGCTCACGTTTTGTTAATCGAAATCCGATCAATTGTTGGAAAATAGGAACTATCGCTCGGCGATCGCTTTTACCCATGGATAGGACAGGGGCTGCAATGGGAACAGACGCAGCAATCGATCAGGTCAAGAAGGAGCTTCTTCGCGCCTTCGACAACACACGCGCCGAGCTCGACCGCATCGAGCTTCTGGCCGCGGGTCTCGCTGCGTTCAATACGCCCATTCCAAGTTATGAGCCGACGTTTCGGCATCTCCCACAGCTGAACCTGACCGTCCACGAGCTCGCCTCGGACGAGCCGAGGACCTAAGTTTCCCCGAGCAGCTCGCGCCGCTGGCGCTCCGAGGCATCCGAGTAGCGGCGCAAGGCATGCGCCTCACTCAGCTGGCCGGTGACCTGCCGGCGCTCCAGCGAATCGACCACTGCTAAAGCTTCAGCCTCGTAGCGGTCGAAAGCCGCAATCGCCTCCTGCGCCGTCATCTGCGGTACTAACATGTGGTCGGCATGGTGCAGGATTTCCCGCACGGAAATGGTCGCGCCAAGCTCGGCGGCATGAGCTTCCGCAACGATGACCATGCCGGCATAGCGACCGTCTTCGTCCACCGCGATGACCTGGTTGGTTGAGCCCAGCGGAAAGACCTCGCGAAACGCCGCGACGGGCTGATCCGCCGGCGTGGTGCGTACATCGGCGCGCATCATCTGACCTACTGTTAGATCGCGGATCCAGCCGACATCTGCGGCGCCACGGATCGATTCACCGCGCAGATGGAAGCGCCAGGTGGCGAATGAATAGCCGAAGAACTCGCGCGTCACCTGCATTGCAATGATCGCGGAGATCAAAACCGCCGTCGTGAGCCACAGATCGCCGGTGGTCTCCAGCGCGATAAACGTCATTGTCAGTGGTCCGCCGATCACCGAGACCGAAAGCGCGCACATGCCGATGATGGCGTAGGAATCGGGATTGACGTGCAAGCCCGGCAAGACCGTGCCAAGACCGAGGGCAAACAACTGCCCGCCAAGCGCTCCGAGTAACAGCGAGGCGAAGAACAACCCGCCGCGGAAACCGGTCCCAAGCGAAATCACCGATGCGACCGCCTTGAGCACGAAGATCAACGCGATGGTGGCGATCGGCAATTTGAAGATGCCGGTCAGATGCAAGGCCCCGTGACCCGACGACATGACCTGGGGCGACAGGATCGCAAGCAGACCGACCAGGGCGCCGCCGATCATCGGGCGCAGCGCCGGTTTGACCTTCAACCGCGTGAACAGCTTCTCGCAGGCGGCGACGCCGCGCATGAGAGCGATGCCGAAGACCGCCGCAAGCACCCCGACAAAGGCTGCGACCACAACGTCATGAACCGCAAGGCTCGACACCGCGCCCGTGTCAATGCCGAGACGGTCGGGCGTAAAGACGCGCGCGGTCAGATAGCCGACGAGCGATGCCATTCCGACTGGTGCAAGCGACGCGATCGAGTAGCTGCCGATAATCAGTTCGAAACCGTAAAAGGCGCCGCCAAGCGGCGCGCCGAAGGCGCCGGCGATCGCAGCCGCGGCGCCGCAGCCGACCAGGACACGCATGTCGCTACGGCGCAGACGGAACGAACGTCCGATCGCCGAAGCGACACCGCTCGCGATCTGGGTGTATCCCGCCTCCAGCCCGACCGAGGCGCCGATGCCGCTCGACCAGACCGTCTGCGCCGCAACGATCAGGCTGCCGCGCATGGACATCCGGCCGCCATGCAGCGCGTTTGCCTCGATCGGATCGACTTCCGTGCCGCGCCGACGCGTGATGAAGGCGGTGACAAGACCAAACAGCAGCCCGCCAAGGGTCGGTACTACGAAGGCCCGAAGCGGGTCGAGCGTAACGCGGCCGGACAGCCGCTCGCCCGGATCGAGGCCGAAGAAAAGCTGGTGCATGAGCCCGACCGCTTCGCCCATGGCGGCCACCGCAAGGCCGGCGATAATGCCGATGATCACTGCCAGTACGATGACGCTCGATTCACGCGCGCGAACTATCGCGCGCAGTCGATGCGGCACTTCGAGCGGGCGGTTGAACAAATGCATCTGGAGCAAATTCAAGCGGGCGGGCCGCGTCACTGGCTTAATTCCATGACGCATGCGCTTGCAAGCGCTTCAAACCAACGCATGAGGCGACAGTTTGACTGCCTTCGGACGCAACTTTTTCAGCGTCTTCGAATCATAAATTGAGGCCAAAAAAACGGCGAAAAAAGTGGGGATTTTTGCACCCTGACCTCTTTAAAAAGCGCTGCTAAATCAACATATTAAGGCCAATGACTTTGGCCTGTACGGGGCCTTCTTTTCATGTCACACAAATCGTCGATTCCGACTCATTTTTCTGACCGCGCAAAGGGTGCCGTCAATGGCTGAACCGGCCCGCAAAAACCCATCCGACTATGGCGCTGAGTCGATCAAGGTCCTCAAGGGCCTCGACGCGGTCCGCAAACGGCCGGGCATGTATATCGGCGACACCGATGACGGTTCCGGCCTCCATCACATGGTCTACGAGGTGGTGGACAACGCCATCGACGAGGCGCTCGCCGGGTTTGCCACGGAGGTGGTTGTAACGCTCAACCCCGACGGCTCGTGCACGGTGCGCGACAACGGGCGCGGCATCCCGACGGACATCCACAAGGGTGAAGGCGTCTCGGCGGCCGAGGTCATCATGACCCAGCTGCACGCGGGCGGAAAATTCGACCAGAACGCCTACAAAGTTTCCGGCGGTCTGCACGGTGTCGGCGTTTCCGTGGTGAACGCGCTCTCGACCTGGCTCAAGCTCACCATCTGGCGCGACGGCAAAGAGCATTTCATGGAGTTTCGCGACGGCGTCGCGAAGGCTCCGCTGAAAGCGAGCCGCGACGCGAAAGACAAACGCGGCACCGAAGTGACGTTTCTGCCGAGCACAAAGACTTTCACCATGGTCGAGTTCGATTTCGCGACGCTCGAGCATCGTCTGCGCGAGCTGGCATTTCTGAATTCGGGCGTCGTCATTGTGCTCGCCGATCAACGCCACGCGGTCGAGAAGCGCGAGGAGATGAAATATCTGGGCGGCGTTGAGGCTTTCGTGAAATTCATCGACCGCAACAAGACCTCTCTCATTCCGAACCCGATCATGATCAAGGTCGAACGCGAAGGCATCACGGTTGAATGCGGGCTGTGGTGGAACGACGGGTATCACGAGAGCGTGCTCTGCTTCACCAACAACATCCCGCAACGCGACGGTGGCACCCATCTTGCCGGCTTCCGCGGCGCACTCACTCGTCAGATCACGCAATATGCCGATACCCTCGGCACGTCGAAGAAGGAAAAGGTTGCACTCACCGGCGACGACTGCCGCGAAGGCCTGACCGCCGTACTTTCGTGCAAGGTTCCCGACCCGAAGTTCTCGTCACAGACGAAGGACAAGCTGGTGTCGTCGGAAGTGCGTCCGGTGGTCGAAAACGTGATCAACCAGGCCCTGCAGGACTGGTTCGAAATTCACCCGGCCGAAGCCAAGGTCATCGTCGGCAAGGTGGTGGAAGCGGCTGCCGCACGCGAGGCTGCGCGCAAGGCCCGCGAACTCACCCGCCGCAAGGGCGCGCTCGACGTTTCATCGCTTCCGGGCAAGCTGGCCGACTGTCAGGAACGCGATCCGGCGAAATCAGAGCTTTTCATCGTCGAGGGCGACAGCGCCGGCGGCTCCGCCAAGCAGGGCCGCAACCGCGAATTCCAGGCGGTCCTGCCGCTGCGCGGCAAGATTCTCAACGTGGAACGGGCGCGGTTCGACAAGATGCTGTCGAGCCAGGAAATCGGAACGCTGATCACGGCGCTTGGCACCGGCATCGGACGCGACGAGTTCAACCCCGACAAACTGCGCTACCACAAGATCATCATCATGACCGACGCGGATGTCGACGGCTCGCACATCCGTACGTTGCTGCTGACGTTCTTCTTCCGGCAGATGGAAGAGTTGATCAAGCGCGGTCACATTTTCATTGCCCAGCCGCCACTCTACAAAGTTGCACGGGGAAAATCTGAGCAATATTTGAAAGACGAACGCGCGCTGGAAGATTTTTTGATCGTGACCGGCGTCGAAGAAGCTGTGCTGCGCCTTGCCTCCGGCGAGGAGCGCGCCGGCGAAGATTTGCGCAAAGTCGTCGATCAAGCGCGCGTCATCCGCAACCTTCTCAATGCTCTTCACAGTCGTTACAACCGCCAAGTTGTCGAACAAGCGGCCATCCTTGGCGTGCTTAGTTCCGAGATTTTCGGTGATCCGAAGAAGGCCAAAGCGGCGGCACCATACATCGCCAAACGCCTTAATGCCCTCTCCGAGGAAACTGAACGCGGGTGGGAAGGCGAGTTCAGCGAAGAAGCGGCATTCACCTTTACGCGCACTTTGCGTGGCGTGAAGACCGTTTCCATTATCGATCATGCTCTGCTTGGCTCGGCAGATGCCCGTAAGCTCGACGAATATGCTGCGTCTTTGCAGAAGATCTACGAAAAACCCGGATCATTGCGTCGTAAGGACGAAACCTGGGCGATTCACGGGCCGGTCGGCTTGTTTGAGGCCGTAACCGGTGCGGGGCGCAAGGGCGTAACAATGCAACGCTACAAAGGCCTCGGCGAAATGAACCCCGAGCAGCTGTGGGAGACCACGCTCGATGTGAACGCGCGCTCGCTGCTGCAGGTGAAGGAAGGCGAGGATGCCGACAACATCTTCACCGAATTGATGGGCGAGTTGGTGGAGCCACGCCGGCTCTTCATCGAGCAGAACGCGCTCGCCGCCAGTGTGGACGTCTGAGACGAGATCGCGCGTTCGGGTCTAGGTGCAGCCCAGACCCCAAAAGGCACAGGACCGCATAACCGGATAGTAGACCCCGCAGGCGCCCACCGCGCAGCTCTCCTGCCAGAACGGCCAGTTGATAAAGCGCAACCGCGCGACGTTGGCGGAATGGGTCCGGCCAATGGGCGCTTCGCAATCGCCACAATAGGGCTTTTGCTCGACAACACGCATGCGCTGATCGAAAGTGCCAGCACCGCGTGCGTGCGTGCGCTTATGGTCGGACCGAAGATCGGCGGCATAAGACGTGCCCCCGAGCAACACAATCAGACCCGCTACCAGAAGTACGAAGATCGTTCGCATGAGTCCCACTCCACCGGATTCCTGGGCACCATAGCCATCAAAACCAAAAGGCCTTTTTCTGGGCGGGCGTTATTTGCGAACGCGGTTAAATTTCTGCGAATTTCAAAATCCGGCGTTGATACAGGGCTCTGGCGCCGATCACGCGGCCGGCGGCCTGGGCGGGCGGGTACGCGGATCGCGCGGAAGCCAGCTCCCTCCATCAACGCGCGAAAGAAAGTCATCGACGACCTGATTGAACAGATCGGGCTCTTCCAGGTTCACGGCGTGGCCGGTCTTGGGAAAGATCATGAGACCCGACGCCGGGATGGCATCTTTAAGAAATAACCCCGGCTCGATGCAGCGCTCATCTTCGTCGCCGACCACGATCAAAGCCGGCGTTGTAAGCTGCCGAATGTCGCGTTCGAAGTCATAAAGCGAAGGGCGCTCGCCCTGGAATCCGCGCGACATGTGCGCTGATCCTTGCGGGTCATGCTCGGAAAGCTGTCTTGAAAATTCGGCAAAGCCGCGGGGATCCTTGAGCTCCAATTGAAGACGGCTCGGGCCGCGGCCATACGTCCGCGCCACTGCCGCGGAGCCTTCGCGCTCGAACTGTGCGGCGAGATCGCGCGAGCGTTTGTGGAAGTCTTTGGTGTACCAACGCTCGCTGCCCGATCCCGCGCCCGCGAGTACCAGCGAGCGCACACGCTGCGGATGGTTGAGCGCGACCTGCAGCGCCGTGTAGCCGCCCATCGACAGCCCGATAAGGTGAGCCTTGTCGATCTTCAGGTGATCAAGCATCGCCACGGCATCACGCATCACATGCATGTAGCTGTAGGCTTTGGGATCGACCGGAACATCCGATGGCCTGTATCCGCGCGCGCTATAGGCAATGCAGCGGTAGCGCTTGCCAAATTCCCGCAGCTGACGCTCCCAACTGCGGTGGTCGCCGGCGAATTCGTGCACGAAGAGGATCGGTGTGCCCTGCCCCACTTCTTCGTAGTAAAGTTTCACGTTGTCGGGCGTTGTCGCGTAAGGCATCAGAACAAGTCCAGATATTCCTTCTGCTCCCAGGGGGTGACGTCCGGCTGATCGGCCGCTTCCTTTTGAAAGCGTTCGATCTCAGCCGCCTTGATGTGCGTGTAATAGTCGATGAACCCGCCGCCAAAGCCGGCCCGAAACGTTTCGTCAGCGCGCAGCGCGGTCAGGGCTTCGCTGAGATTCTTCGGAAGCAATGCGGCCGCCGCTTCATAGGGTGTATCGGCGGAAGGGCCTGGATCGAGCCTGCGTGCAATGCCGTCGAGCCCAGAATAAACCTGCGAAGCGACGTAGAGATACGGATTTGCCGCCGGCTCGCCGACTCGATTTTCGAGACGGGTCGCGGGATCGCCGGGTTGACCGAGCACACGGATCATTACGCCGCGGTTATCGCGTCCCCAGATGGCGCGATCGGGCGCAAGCGAGTACGCGCGATAGCGTTTGTAGCCATTGATCGTCGGAGTCGTGAAAGCCGCTGCTGCGCGCGCATGCGCCAGCAGGCCGCCGAGGTAGTAACGGCCGACAGTGGACAGCACATCGGCGTGATCGAAAGCAAAGGCGTTTCGGCCCGATTTTGCTTCGAGCAGCGATTGATGCAGATGCCAGCCGCTCGACATCGCATTCGACAGCGCGGGGCGGCACATGAAGCTCGCGAGCATCCCATGGCGTCGCGCTATCTGCTTTGCAGCCGCGCGAAAGAGCACCATGGTGTCGGCGCTGGCCAGGCCGGCTTGTGGGCGAAAGGTGAATTCGCACTGGCTCGGGCCGAGCTCCGATTCCACCGAACGCAGCGGCAGGCCGAGCTGCTCGATGCCGCGGCGGAGAATTTCCAGGGCCGGATCGAGCATGTCGTACCGCGACTCGGTGAGATACTGATAGCCCTGCGTGAGCAGGCTCACCTCCGGCGCCTCTGGCGGCCAGGTCGCATCGGCCGGCGCAAGCCGCGGATTCTCGA
>DATBTA010000065.1:0-11155 GCA_036559505.1 Pseudolabrys sp.
GCATCGGCGTAATCAACAAGGGTGAAATCATCCTCGTTGAGGACAAAAACGAATTGATGCGCAAGCTCGGGCAGAAACAACTCGCTTTGCATCTGCAAAAGAAACTCGACGCGGTGCCGGCGGAGCTTTCCGCTTACAATCTCAAACTGGCGGCAGACGGCATGGAGCTGGTCTTTACGTATGACAGTCAGGTCGAGCGCACGGGGATTACCGGACTCTTGACCGATCTGAACCGTGCGGGACTCCGCTTCCGGGACCTGCAGACCACGCAAAGCTCGCTCGAAGATATTTTCGTTGGATTGGTGAGCGATAGGCGATGAATCTGCGGGCCGTACAAGCGATCTACCGGTTTGAGATGGCGCGCACGGGCCGCACCATTTGGCAGAGCATTGTCTCGCCGGTCATTTCCACGTCCCTCTACTTCGTTGTCTTTGGTGCCGCGATCGGCTCGCGCATCACCGAGATCGAAGGCGTTTCCTACGGCGCATTCATTGTCCCTGGTCTTATCATGCTGACGCTGCTCACACAGAGCACGATGAACGCATCCTTCGGAATTTATTTCCCCCGCTTTACCGGGACGATTTACGAAATCCTCTCAGCGCCGGTGTCTCCATTCGAGATCGTGCTCGGCTACGTGGGAGCAGCGGCGACGAAGTCGATCATCCTTGGTCTGATTATCCTGGCAACGTCCTGGCTTTTCGTGCCGTTGCAGATCGCACATCCGTTCTGGATGATCGCCTTCCTGTTGCTGACTGCCGCGACGTTCAGCTTGCTCGGTTTCATCATCGGTATTTGGGCCGAAGGTTTTGAGAGGCTTCAAATCGTACCACTGCTGATCATCACGCCGCTGACCTTCCTTGGCGGGACCTTCTATTCCACCAGCGTGCTGCCGCCAGTTTGGCAGACGATCGCACTGTTCAACCCAGTTGTGTACCTGATCAGCGGTTTCCGTTGGAGCTTCTTCGAGATCGCCGATGTGGGCCACGGCGTCAGCGTCGGCATGACGCTCCTTTTCCTTGCGGCATGCCTCGTCACGGTGTGGTGGATGTTCAGAACCGGGTACAAGCTGAAAAAATAACTGCTCACATTTCCGTGGCTTTGAAACAAGCGACCGGCTCTGGGGTAAGTTCTTGCGGGGTTAGCGTGTACGCAGGGAGTCATACCGATGTCGCTTTCACTCAAGACCTTTGCGAGTCTGGCAATTACGACCGCACTGTCATCGACGGTCTTCGCCCAGGGACTCGTCACTCAAAAGAACGTGTCGCTTGCCATGGCTCAGACGATCGCCCAGGCGGCGCTGGCGCAATGCGAGAGCATGGGCTTCAAGGTTTCAGTCGCGGTCGTGGACAGAGGCGGCCTGACGGTCGTCATGCTTCGCGGCGACGGCGCCGGATTGCATACGCCGGAAGGAGCCGAGCGCAAGGCCTACACCGCGCGCACGTTCAGCCAACCGTCTGCCGATTTCGTCAAGCGTCTGTCCGACAGGCCGGATACCGTCGGCTCACGGCAATATACTCGTGTGCTCGCACTGGGCGGAGGCTTGCCCATCAAGGCCGGCAACGAGGTCGTGGGTGCGGTCGGCGTCTCAGGCTCGCCCGGCAAGGACGACGTCTGCTCGCAAGCCGGCATCGACAAGGTCGCGGATCAACTTAGATAGCCGGGCGCTACGCTTCTGCGAGCGCGTGGAGAATGCGCGCCCAGGAGCGGATGCCCTTGTGATAGCATTTTAGGTCGAACTTCTCGTTCGGCGAGTGCACGCGGTCATCGTCGAGGGCGAACCCGACGAGAAGCGAGTCCATCCCGAGCACGCTCTTGAAGTCCGCCACGATCGGGATCGAACCGCCGGCGCCGACTGTCACCGCCTTCTGTCCCCACTCCTGCGCGAGCACATCCCGGGCTTTGTTGAGTGCCGGATTGTCGAATGACAGCTGCAAGGGTGGGGCCAGGCCAAAGTTGCCAAATTCCACTCTGCAGTCGGAAGGCAGTCGCTCGCGCACAAAGGCACGGAAAGCGTCGCGAATTTTTTCCGGATCCTGCTCGCCGACCAGCCGGAATGAGACCTTCGCGCTGGCTTCGCCCGGAATGACGGTCTTGGCGCCCTCCCCGGTATATCCGCCGATGATGCCATTGATCTCGGCCGTCGGACGCGTCGTGACCATTTCGATCAGCATGCGGTCCTTTTCGCCGGACGGTTTTTTCAGACCAATCGGGCCCAGAAATTTTTCCGGCGTGAGATTGAGGCCTTTCAAGTCGGCCTTGATGTCAGCAGGCAGTTCTTTCACCCCGTTGTAAAAGCCGGGAATCGTGACGCGGCCGTTGCCGTCCCACATCGCACCGAGAATTGCTGACAGCAGGCGCAACGGATTTTGCGCCGCTCCGCCGAACACGCCGGAGTGCAAGTCGCGGTCGGCGCAGGTAATTTTCACGTCCTCATAGACCAGTCCGCGCAGAGACGTTGTTATTGCGGGGGTGGCGGCATCCCACATTGCGGTATCGCAGACCAGCGCGAGGTCGAGCTTGAACTCTGCGGCATTGTCACGCACGAACTTGAACAAATTGCGCGAGCCACACTCCTCTTCCCCCTCGATCATTGTGGTAATGGGCAGCGGCAGCTTGCCGGTGACCGCTTTAAAGGCGCGGCAGGCCTCTATGAAGGTCATTGCCTGCCCCTTGTCGTCGCAGGCCCCGCGCGCCACGATGATTCTGCGCCCGTCCGGCAGCGTTTCGACGCGAGGCTCGAACGGCGGCGTCTTCCACAAATTCAGCGGGTCGACGGGCTGGACGTCGTAGTGCCCGTAAAACAGCACCCGGAGCCTCGCCGCCCCGTGCGCTTTTCCAACCACGACCGGATGACCTTCCGTCGGGCGCACGCTTGTCTCAAAACCGATTGATTTCAGGTCTGCGGCAACATGCTCCGCGGCAGCACGACACTGACCGGCGAAGGCCGGATCCGTCGAAACCGATGCGATCCGCAACAAAGCGAACAAACGGTCAAGACTTTGGTCGATATCTCGGTCGATGCGGTCGAGAACCGCGTCGAGTGTGCTCATGTACAGCTCCGTAGGGGCAAGCCCGATTGGGAAACCGGACGATCAATGCGTGACCTATATATCCTTATTCTAGCGAGACTTTTCGGCAACAGATGGAACGCCAATAAAGTGCCCTGCGACGTCTACCTCAAGTTTTATGATCACACCAATGGGCAGAATGCATCTTGCAGAGACTAGATGGCATTCAATGCCGCAACCTCTAGCAGGAACCGAGTTGACCACTCGTCGGCACGCGATGTCATTCAAAACGCCACGAAGGGACACCGGTTGGATGTTGCAACGCGGTCGCACTTGAGACAAATGCGACTCAACCCCGCTTGTCATCGCCGAAATCGGTGTTCAATATGGACTTCAATCCGCCACAAGTGCGGGGGGTGAGGGGTCATGGATGAGCTAGTCGGCCGTCTCGTCGCCAAAGTCGGCGTCGATCGCGGGACCGCCGAGAAGGCGGTTGGCATTATCCTCGATTTCCTCCGCAAGGAGGGTCCGCCTGACAAAGTACAGGCTCTCATTGACCGCCTTCCAGGGGTGGAGGCCTTGCTCGCACAACATTTGGAATCTGGCGGCGCGTTTCCCATGGGCGGCATCATGGGAGCCGGAACGAAAATGATGTCGGCAGGGCTGAGCATGGGTCAGGTGCAGGGCGTCACTCGCGAAACTATCGCCTATGCCCGGGAAAAAATCGGCGACGATGCCGTGGGGGAAATCGTCGGAGCGATCCCGGGTCTGAGTCAGTTTGTTTGAACCGTTTCACTTGAACGACAACTAGAAAAAAAGGCGGCGGAGGCACGGAATGTCCTATCCCATCACCGATATTGACGGAGTCGACGGCGAGGTTGCTGTCGTTCTCAAGTCGGTAGGGATCAGGTCAACCGACCGCCTGCTCGAGGCGGCCCGCACGGTGAAGGGACGCAAGGTGCTCGCCACGAAAACCGGCTTCAACGAGAAACAGCTGCTCTGCTGGGCGAACGTTGCGGACCGCATGCGCATCAAAGGCGTGCGCAAGGAGTACGCCGAACTGCTGCAGGCGGCCGGCGTCGATACCGTCAAGGAGCTCAAGTATCGAAACCCGAACAATCTCGCCAAAGCGATGGCCGACGCGAACCGGAAGCGCAAGCTTGTCCGGCTTTTGCCGTCGGAAAAAATGGTCAAACGCTGGATCGAAAACGCCAAAGTGCTGCCGCTAAAGATCACCTACTGACGCATCCACGCGCGCTTGACAGGCCCCCGCCGACCGCGCAAAGCGACCGGCATGGGAATGGCCCGAACCCTCGAAATTGGCGCCGGATCTCCGCAAAAGTCCGCTCCCAAAGTGCTTGCGGAGCTGCTCGCGCCCGGCCGTCCGCTTGTCATGGGCATTCTCAACGTCACACCGGACTCTTTCTCGGATGGCGGCCGGTTCTTCGAGCCTGGCAAAGCCGTCGCGCATGCCCGCGATATGGCCGCTCGGGGAGCCGATATCATTGATATCGGAGCAGAATCCACCAGGCCCTATGGAGGCCCGGTTCCGGTGTCAGCCGATGACGAGAAGACCCGGCTCGCAACGGTATTGCCTGCGGTCATCGCGATTGGCGTGCCGGTGTCGATCGACACCATCAAGGCTTCAATCGCCGCCTGGGCGCTCGACCAGGGCGCGGCGATTGTCAATGACGTCTGGGGTCTGCAGCGCGATCCCGAGATGGCACCACTCGTCGCCAAACGCGGCGTGCCGGTCATCGTGATGCACAATCGCGAGTCGGCGGATCCGGCCATCGACATTGTTGCCGACGTGAATGACTTTTTTTTACGCTCTTTAGAAATCGCCACCCGTGCCGGTATTGCGCGTGAGAGTATCGTCCTGGATCCCGGAATCGGGTTCGGCAAGACGCCTGAGCAAAGCATCACCTGCATCGCCCGTCTTGCTGAATTCAAATACTTCGGTTTGCCTCTGCTCGTTGGGGCATCCCGGAAACGATTTATCAGCACCGTGACACCATCAACACCGGATGAGCGCATCGGAGGCTCGATCTCGGCCCACCTGCTCGCGGTTGAAAAGGGAGCCGTGATCATCCGCGCGCATGACGTCGCGGAGACCGTACAAGCGCTGCGGGTAGCCGCCGCTATCGAGGCCGCACGATGAGCGATCGGATTTTCGTCAAAGGTCTTGCTCTTCACGCCTATCACGGCGTGATGCCGCACGAAGCCAAAGTGGGGCAGACCTTCATCATCGATCTCGACTTGGAGATCGACCTTTCAGCCGCTGCTCGCTCGGACAAGGTCGTCGATACCGTCTCCTACGACAAGGTCGTCGATTGCGTGAGCAAAGCGTTTTGCGCCCAACGCCTTCGCCTGATCGAGGCTGCCGCCGGCCGCGCCGCCGACGCCGTGCTCGCGGCTTTTCCACGCGTGCGATCAGTTCGCATTACGATACACAAGCCACACGCCCCGATCGCGGCCACCTTCAGCGACGTCGGGGTAACGCTTGTGAGGAGCCGCCATGCCTGAAGCGCTGCTGGCGCTGGGTGGCAATGTTGGAAACAGTCGCGCCATTCTCGATCGCGCCATCGGATTGCTCTGCGATGGAAAAGAAGTTCGTCTGATGGCTCGTTCGTCCGACTACCGAACGCCGCCGTGGGGCTTCAAGTACCAGCCGCATTTCGTCAACCTCGCGATCTTGATTGAAACGACACTCGGCCCACGTGAGCTATTGGCGCGCGCGCAAGAGGTGGAGCTCAGGCTCGGTCGCGACCGGACGCACGAAAAACGCAATGGCCCGCGCACCGCGGATATCGATATCCTTGCCTATGACGACCTCACGTTGAATGAACCGAATTTGACGCTGCCACACCCGCGATTGTTCGAACGCGCATTTGTCCTGGTCCCGCTGGCCGAGATCGCAGGAGACCGTGTCATCGCGGGCCGGCGCGTCGACGAAGCTGCCCGCGCCGTGGATGCCGGCCAGATCCATCGCCTGCCATGACGTTCGATAGCCCAGTGCAGCCGACTGTGCCATTTTGCCTATATGAGTGACGACTTCCCCCTCGCCGCCGAGTTCCCGCCAACCACGCGAGACGACTGGCGAAGACTGGTCGAGGCTGCCCTTAAAGGCTCCTCGTTCGAAAAGAGGCTTGTGAGCCAGACCTATGACGGGCTGCGCACCGAACCCCTGTACGCGCGCGCGGCGGGCGTAAAGCCCGTCACCGGCCGCATCCCGGGCACGGCCTGGACCCTAATGCAACGTGTTGACCATCCGGACCCGGCGGTGGCAAACGAGCAGGCCTTGCAAGACCTCGAAAACGGCGCGACCGGCCTGACGCTGGTCATGGCCGGCTCGGTCAGCGCTAACCGCTACGGTCTTGATGCGTCGCCAGCCACGCTCGCCCGTGTACTGCAGGATGTGAAGCTCGATGCCGGAATTACCATCGATTTCAATCTAAGTCCCGCCACGCGCGCCGCTGTCCAGCACTTCGCGGCGCTCGTGCAAAGCCGGCAGCTTCTGCCGGCTGCGGTAGACATGCGCGCCAGCATCAACCCGGTCGGCGGTTTCGCCGCCACCGGCAAGAGCCCGCAGGTATGGAGCGCAATTTCCAAAGGCTTCGCCGGCTTGATCGGCGAGCTGGCATCGCAGGGCTTTCGCGGGCCGTTCGCGGTGGCTGATGGCCGCATTATTCACAATGCCGGCGGTTCGGAGGCACAGGAACTTTCATTCGTCATTGCGAGCGCGGTCGAATACCTGCGCGCGCTTGAAACGAGCGGCCTCCCCCTCGATACCGCGCGCGATATGATTTATTTCCGGCTTTCCGCGGACGCTGACGAATTCCTCACCATTGCCAAGTTTCGCGCGCTGCGGAAATTGTGGGCGCGGATCGAAGAAGCCTGCGCGCTTGCGCCGAAGCCGGCCTATGTCGCGGCAGAAACCGCCTGGCGCATGATGACCCGGCGTGATCCCTATGTGAACATGCTGCGGACGACCATTGCCATTACTGCTGCCGGTGTTGGCAGCGCTGACAGCATTGTGGCCCTACCTCACACCGCGGCGCTCGGGCTACCCGATGCATTCGCGCGCCGCATCGTGCGCAACACCCAGCTCATTTTACTCGAAGAGTCGAACCTTGCGAGGGTCGCCGACCCTGCCGCCGGATCCGGCGCCATTGAGGATCTGACCCAGAAACTCTGCTCCGCCGCGTGGACGATGTTTCAAGAAATTGAAAACGCGGGCGGCGCCTGGGCCGCGCTCGAAGCCCGTCTCATCCAGACGAAAGTCGCCGCCGTTCGCACCGAGCGTCAGCAGGCGGTCGCCCGCCGCAAGGACGCGCTCACCGGCACCAGCGACTATCCCAACCTCGATGAAGCGCCAGCGACCGTGCTTGGCGTCGCGCCAGTGACACCGCCGAAAGAGGCAGCCACAAAGCTAACGACCGACGCTCTGCCGCGCATCCGGCTGGCCGAACCGTTCGAAGCCTTGCGCGATGGGTCTGACCGCGCGCTTGCCAGGACCGGCGCACGGCCGAAAGTCTTTCTGGCCAATCTCGGCAAGCTGTCGGACTTCACGGCGCGGGCGACCTTCGCCAAGAATTTTTACGAGGCTGGCGGCATCGAGGCCGTAACGAATGACGGCTTCAAAGGCCAGACCGACATGGTTGCCGCCTTCAAAGCGTCGGGCGCAAAACTTGCCTGCCTGTGTTCGTCAGACAAGGTGTACGAAGATGAGGCGCCGAGCGCTGCCAAGGCACTCGGCGCAGCCGGCGCGGTCGTGCACCTTGCCAGCCGACCGGGCGAGAAGGAGCAAAGTTGGCGGCAAGCCGGCGTGAAGGACTTTATTTATATGGGTTGCGACGCGCTTTCGACCCTTCAAGCGGTACATGGTATTCTTGAGGTCAAATGAGTCAGGTCCCCAACTTCGCCAGGGTCAATTTCGCCGATACGGCCGTGCCTGCAGGCAACGGCTCGTCGGCCGCGTGGGCAACGCCGGAAGGCATCGCAGTCAGCCCGGTCTATGGCGAAAGGGACCTCGCCGGCCTCGACTTTCTCGACACCTATCCCGGCAAGGCGCCTTACCTTCGCGGCCCCTACCCCGCGATGTACGCAGCACAGCCCTGGACGATCCGGCAATATGCCGGCTTCTCTACCGCCGAAGATTCCAATGCCTTCTACCGCCGCAATCTCGCCGCGGGCCAGAAAGGCCTCTCGATCGCTTTCGATCTCGCCACGCACCGCGGCTACGACAGCGATCATCCGCGCGTCTCAGGCGATGTCGGCATGGCCGGGGTTGCGATCGACTCGATCTACGACATGCGCACGCTGTTTTCAGGAATCCCGCTCGACCAGATGAGCGTGTCGATGACGATGAACGGCGCAGTGCTGCCGGTACTCGCGCTCTATATCGTCGCCGCGGAAGAGCAAGGCGTCCCGCACGAGAAACTGTCGGGCACAATCCAGAACGACATCCTCAAAGAATTCATGGTGCGCAACACCTACATCTATCCGCCCGGACCGAGCTTGCGCATCATCTCCGACATCTTCGCCTATACGTCGGCGGAGATGCCGAAATTCAATTCGATCTCGGTCTCCGGCTATCACATGCAGGAAGCGGGGGCGACCCAGGATCTCGAACTCGCTTATACGCTCGCCGATGGCGTTGAGTATGTGCGCGCCGGCCTGAAGGCCGGCCTCACGATCGATCAATTCGCGCCGCGCATCTCATTCTTCTGGGCGATCGGCATGAATTATTTCATGGAGATCGCCAAGCTGCGCGCCGCGCGCCTGCTCTGGGCCAAACTGATGAAGCCGTTCAACCCTGGCGATCCGCGTTCGCTTTCCCTCCGCACGCATTGCCAGACGTCCGGCTGGTCGCTCGCCGCGCAGGACGTGTTCAATAATGTTGCGCGCACGATGATCGAAGCGATGGCGGCGACTCAGGGACAGACGCAGTCGCTGCACACCAACGCGCTTGATGAGGCGCTCGCGCTGCCGACCGATTTTTCGGCGCGAATTGCGCGTAATACCCAGATCGTGCTGCAACAGGAAGCAGGCGCCACCCGCATCGTCGATCCGTGGGGAGGCTCTTATTACGTCGAGCGGCTGACGTACGAGCTTGCGCACAAAGCCTGGGGCCATATCGAAGAGGTAGAAGAGCTTGGCGGCATGGCCAAGGCGATCGAAGCCGGCATTCCGAAGCTGCGCATTGAAGAAGCCGCCGCGAAGACCCAGGCTCGCATCGACGCCGGTGTGCAATCCGTCATCGGGGTCAACAAATATCCGCCGACCGACGAAGCACCGATCGACGTGCTCAAGATCGACAATTCGGCCGTGCGCGCCCGCCAGATCGAGAAACTCAAGCGCCTGAAGGCCGAGCGCGATCCGGCGGCCTTGCAGGACGCACTCAATGCGCTCACGCGCGCAGCCGACCGCGGCAATGGCAATCTGCTCGCCCTCGCCGTCGATGCCGCCCGCGCCAAGGCGACCGTCGGTGAGATTTCATCGGCGCTTGAGAAGGTATTCGGCCGTCACCGCGCCGAGATCAAGGCGATTACAGGAGTCTACAAGCGGGAGGTCGGCATGACCGGCGCCGTTGAACGTGTCCGCACGGCCGTTGAAGCTTTTGAATCGGCCGAAGGCCGACGCCCGCGTCTGCTCGTCGCCAAGATTGGGCAAGACGGGCACGACCGCGGCCAGAAAGTCATTGCTTCGGCATTCGCCGATCTCGGTTTCGACGTCGACATCGGTCCACTGTTCGCGACACCCGCCGAAGCGGCCCGCCAGGCAGTCGAGAACGACGTTCATATTCTTGGCGTGTCTTCGCTCGCGGCCGCTCATTTGACGCTGGTGCCGGAACTGAAGGCCGAGCTCAAGAAACAGGGCCGCGATGACATCATGATCGTCGTTGGTGGCGTCGTGCCACCGCAGGATTACGATGCGCTCATGAAGGCCGGCGCGGAAGCGATCTTTCCTCCAGGCACAGTGATCGCCGAGGCTGCGGAAAAGCTGCTGAAAAAGCTCAACAAGCGGCTCGGGCACAGCGAAGAGGCCGCGGAGTGAAGCAGTCCTTCATCTGCGCCGCCGGTGCGATCCTTAGCGCATTGGCATTATCGGGCTGCGTCGATTCGTCCGGGCCACTCCTTTCCGATGCGCAGCCTGTGTTGGGGCAGCAATTGCGGCTCCAGTTCTACTCCTTGCGCAAAGGGACTGCCGACGAGCCTGAGCAGGCAACCTATAAATGGGACCGCGGGGCGTATCAGCGTACGGGCGGCGGCATGACGGACATCAGCTCGTTCTCGGTTCACCCATTGGCGCGCGACACCTTTGTCGTACAGAGCGCAGCCGCAAAGCGCCCCGGCATGTTCGAATATGCGGTCGCGCGCAGGCTCGTGGACGGCGTTTATCAGGTCATTGCCATCGATGAAGCCGATGCCGGCCGGGTGACGCGGGCTCGTTTCTGCAAACGCGCCAGCGACTCGTCTTGCCGCATCGAAAAGCGCAATCAGCTATATGCCTTCGCGCGCGCCACCGCCGAGCGGAGAAGGGGTCAAGGCGGCCTTGTGCTTCGCCTTGCGGATGGCGTTGCAGAATCCTCGCGCTAGCATGATCATTCCCGGGGCTTGAGGATTCGATGGCTTCGCGCAACCTGCCGCCTGCCGACCTTGTTCGGGGCGTCCGCTCGGGCGACCGCGCAATGCTTGCGCGAGCAATTACGCTCATCGAGAGCAAGCGCGCGGACCATCGCAGGACTGCGCACCAGCTCGTGCAGGAGCTGCTGCCGCTCACCGGAAAAGGCGTCCGTCTCGGCATCACCGGCGCGCCGGGTGCCGGAAAATCGACCACGATCGATGTGCTCGGCGCCCACCTGACCGCCAAGGGTCACAAGGTTGCCGTTCTCGCCGTTGATCCGTCCTCGACACGGACCGGTGGCTCCATTCTCGGCGATAAAACGCGCATGGCGCGCCTCGCGACCGATCCGGATGCGTTCGTGCGACCGTCACCGTCGTCCGGCACGCTCGGAGGTGTCGCGGCAAAGACGCGCGAGACCATGCTTGTCTGCGAAGCGGCTGGCTACGACGTCGTCATGGTGGAGACCGTTGGCATCGGCCAGTCGGAAACGGCTGTCGCGGACATGACCGATTTTTTCC
>DATBTA010000066.1:0-11179 GCA_036559505.1 Pseudolabrys sp.
CACGCAGATGATCGACCAGCTGCCGCGCGTAAGGCGGCAATACCTCGACGTCACGCACGCAAATTGTCAGCTCGCGAAGAGCCCAGGGATCGGTGAGCCTCACGGCGCTGATCGCCATGGTACGCTCGGTCCGGTGCACGGTTGTTTCCGGCACGATGCCAACACCGACGTTGCACTCGACCAGGCGGCAGATGGCATCAAAACTGCGCAGCTGCACACGCAGACGCAGCGGCCGGCCGATGCGATTTGCCTTGTCAGCGAGAAAACGCTGGATCGCGCTGGCGCGGTCGAGGCCGACCATGTCGTAGTCGAGCACCTCGGCAAAGCCGATGCGTGAACGGTTGGCGAGCGGATGATTTTTTGCCACCACCAGCACAAAGCGGTCGCTACGGAACGGAAACGTATTAAGCCCACCGTAATCGACAGTGCCGGCGACGATGCCGATATCGGCATGGCCCTCGGCGATCAGGCCGACAATCTCGTCGCTCAGCCGCTCTTCGAGATCGACGCTGATGTCCGGATGGGCCATCAGAAACGAGCTGAGCGTTTCAGGAAGGAATTCGGTGAGCGCATTCGTGTTGGATAGAACGCGAACCTGGCCGGCAAGGCCGCGGGCATAGGGCGAAAGGTCCTCCTGCAGGCGCTCGGTCTGCGCCAGAATTCCGCGCGCATGCTGTAGCAGGGTTCGTCCCGCAGGGGTCGTTTTGACGCCGGCCCGTCCGCGAATCAGCAGGGGAGTGCCGAAGGCCTGTTCCATCTTGCGGATGCGGGTCGAGGCCGCAGCCAAAGCAAGGTTCGAGCGCGCCGCACCGTGCGTGATGCTCCCAGCCTCGACGATGTGCCGGAACAGGTTGAGGTCCGTAAAATCGAAGCGCATTGGGGCTACCTTCTTATTTTGCGAAGGCAGGCTACACAGAAGGCATATTGCAACGGGCTATTTTCAGGTCCAAGCTTCGTTAATTATGAAGTAGCGACTTGGGGGTCCAGGTCAAGAGGAATGTTTGCACACCCCCACTTGCGACTGCCGGTCCTCCTTTCATGAATGCACCGGTCGCTGGTTTTCGGAGGCTGAACAATGGCCGAGTTTGAAGCGGGAACGGCGGCGGGAGCAGAGCGGCCGCGGCCGTTGTCTCCACATCTGCAGATCTACAAGCCGATGCTGACGATGGTGATGTCCATCGTCCACCGGATCACCGGCGCCGCGCTCTATTTTGGAATGCTGCTGCTGGCCTGGTGGCTGATCGCCGCCGCGAGCGGACCGAACGCCTATGCCGGCTTTGAATGGTTCATGGGGAGCGTGCTCGGTCAGCTCCTGCTCTTCGGTTACACTTGGGCCCTGATCCACCACATGCTGGGCGGCATCCGCCACCTGATCTGGGATACGGTGCACGGCTTCGAGCCGGCCGAGCGCGAAATGCTGACGCTGGCCACTTTGATCGGCTCGGTAACGCTCACACTCATACTCTGGGTCGTCGGTTATCTCGTGATGGGAGGTCCCCGATGAGAGAGCCTCCTCACATGCGAACCCCCATGCGCCGGGTGCGCGGACTGGGCGCGGCTCATTCCGGCACCGGGCATTTTTGGCATCAGCGCGTCACATCGGTCGCCGGCATCCCGCTGACTATCGGCTTGCTGCTTATCATCACGGCACTACTCGGACGCAGCCACGCCGCGGTCGTGCAGATTCTCGCCTCACCGATCGTCTCGATCATCGTGCTTCTGTTCATCATCAACACCGCCTATCACATGTGGATTGGCATGCAGGAAATCATTCTCGACTACGTGCATGACGAGAAATGGAAGTTCTTGAGCCTGATGGCAAACACGTTCTTCGTGTTCGCTGTCAGTCTGGCGTCGGTCTATGCCGTCCTCAGATTGTCGTTCGGGGTCTGACATGGCGACGAATGGAAAATCGAGCAGCGCACCCGCGGTCAATGGCCGCGCTTATCCGATCGAGGATCACAGCTACGATGTCGTTGTGGTCGGCGCCGGCGGTTCAGGGCTGCGCGCGGTGGTGGGCTGCAGTGAGGCTGGCCTGCGCACAGCCTGCATTACCAAAGTCTTCCCGACTCGGTCACACACCGTTGCCGCGCAAGGTGGCATTGCAGCCGCGCTCGGCAACATGGGCGAGGATGATTGGCGCTGGCACATGTACGACACGGTCAAGGGTGCCGACTGGCTCGGCGACCAGGACGCTATCGAGTATCTGTGCCGCAATGCGCCGGCCGCCGTGTATGAGCTGGAACATTGGGGTCTGCCATTCTCGCGCCGCGAGGAAGATGGCAAAATCTATCAGCGCCCCTTCGGCGGCATGACCACGCATTTCGGTAAGGGCACCGCGCAGCGTACCTGCGCCGCCGCCGATCGCACCGGCCACGCCATGCTGCACACGATGTACGGGCAGGCGCTCCGCCACTCGGCGGAGTTCTACGTCGAATATTTTGCCATCGACCTCATCATGGACGAAGGCCGTTGCCGCGGCGTGATCGCGCTGAACATGGATGACGGGTCGATTCACCGTTTCGCTGCCAATATGACGATCCTTGCCACCGGCGGCTATGGACGGACGTACTTCTCGTGCACATCGGCACATATCTGCACCGGCGACGGCAACGCCATGGTGCTGCGCGCCGGCCTGCCGCTACAGGACATGGAGTTCGTGCAATTCCATCCGACCGGCATCTATCCGGCGGGCTGCCTGATCACCGAAGGCTCGCGCGGCGAAGGCGGCTATCTGGTCAATTCCGAAGGCGAACGCTTCATGGAGCGCTACGCTCCGTCGGCTAAGGATCTTGCCTCACGCGACGTTGTCTCGCGGGCGATGACGGTCGAAATTCGCGAGGGTCGCGGCGTCGGCAAAGAAAAGGATCATCTTTTCCTACACCTCGACCACCTCGATCCCGCGGTGCTGCACGAACGGTTGCCGGGCATCAGCGAGACCGCGCGCATTTTTGCCAATGTCGACGTGACGCGCGAGCCAATTCCCGTCCTGCCGACAGTGCACTACAACATGGGCGGCATCGCTACGAACTATCACGGGGAGGCCCTGACCAAGAAAAACGGCACGGATGATGCCGTAATCCCAGGCCTGATGGCGCTCGGCGAAGCCGCCTGCGTGTCCGTGCATGGCGCCAACCGGCTCGGCTCGAATTCCCTGATCGACCTGGTCGTATTCGGCCGTGCTGCTGCGCTGCGTTGCGCCGACGTCCTCACGCCCGGCGAGGAACAGACGCAATTGCCAAAGGATTCAGCCGATCTTGCGCTGGCGCGCCTCGATAAATTCCGTAACGCATCCGGCGGCACGCCAACCGCAAAGCTACGGCTCAACATGCAGCGGGTGATGCAGGAGGATTGTGCAGTGTTCCGCACCGGTGAGGTGCTGGACCAGGGTCACAAGCGCATCCATGAGATCCACGACGGCATGGCTGACGTCCATGTCAGCGACCGTTCGCTGATCTGGAATTCCGACCTGATCGAGACCTTGGAGCTCGACAACCTGATCGCGCAGGCCGTTGTCACGATGGATTCGGCCAAGAACCGCACTGAAAGCCGCGGCGCACATGCGCGCGAAGACCATCCTGAGCGCGATGACAAAAACTGGATGAAGCACACGCTGGCGTGGATGGATCCAAAGGGTGCCGTAAAAATCGATTACCGCCCGGTTCACGCCTACACGCTCACAAACGACGTCGCCTATATCGAGCCCAAAGCGCGCGTCTACTGACGGAACGTTGCCATGGTCGAATTTACGCTGCCCCGAAATTCCAAGATCACAGAAGGTCGGAAATGGCCGCGCTCGGCGCACGCCACTCATGTCTCCGAATTCCGTATCTATCGGTGGAATCCGGACGACGGCCAGAATCCAAGCGTCGATACCTATTACGTCGATCGCGATGATTGCGGACCGATGGTTCTCGATGCGCTGATCTGGATCAAGAACAACATCGACCCCACTCTCACCTTCCGGCGATCATGCCGCGAAGGCGTATGTGGCTCCTGCGCCATGAATATCGATGGCACCAACACGCTTGCCTGTACCAGGGCGATCGACGATGCGCGCGCGCCGGTGAAAATCTATCCGCTACCGCATCAGCCTGTGGTGAAGGACCTGGTGCCCGACCTGAAGAATTTTTACGCGCAATATGCCTCGATCGAGCCATGGCTGCAGACGTCGACGCCCACGCCCGAGAAGGAGTGGCGGCAATCGCACCAAGATCGCGCCAAGCTCGACGGTATGTACGAATGCATCCTGTGTGCCTGTTGCTCGACGTCTTGCCCGAGCTACTGGTGGAATTCAGATCGCTATCTCGGCCCGGCTGCGCTGCTGCAGGCGAACCGCTGGGTCCAGGATAGCCGGGACGAAGCGACCGGCGCGCGTCTCGACAATCTTGAGGATCCGTTCCGGCTCTATCGCTGCCATACGATCCTGAATTGCTCCAAGGCTTGTCCAAAAGGACTGAATCCTGCAAAGGAAATCGCCACGCTCAAGAAAGCGCTGGTCGATCGGCAACTTTAGCGCATCTATTTAGCGCGACCTGACATGTCGCTGGCCGCCGCGCGCGGCACGATGCGCGATCTTTCGTTTGGAACGACATTTGCTGTTCTATCCCTCGACCGAAGGAACGACAAAAGCCGACGTCGCAGGAATTTTTCGGCCCTCATACGAACGTCGCTTGAGCGGCTAAGGCAGGTCATGCAGGGTCCGCCCTAATTCGCGGGGTCAGGACGTGCGTTGTACCGAGCTGCTTGCGTTACATGCGCTCCTGTTGTGCGCGGCTTGCGCTCCGGTTTCCAAGCTACCGCCGTTACCGGCCGACGAAATCAAAGCCGAGCAGCGCAAGCAACAGATCGCCCAGCTTCGCAGCTACCTGGGGCAACTCAGCCGCCTCGACAACGTCGCCTTCCAGCTTCGCGTCGCCAACCGCGATGACTGCGAAGACCGGACCCGGGCACAGATCGGACTCATCGCCGGCACCGTGGCGAGTTTACCGCGCAAGTTCCGTTCGTTTTCGCACGAGGCACTGGCTGTAAGCTGGACGTATGCGACGGTTCTCTCGATTGCGGATAATTCACCCGCTGCGGTCGCAGGCATCAAAATCGGCGACCAACTTCTGACCTTCAATAATGAGCCGGTTCCGCGTCACGGCACTGCCGGATGGATCGGCGGCTATGTGCGGAATAATGGCGAACGGCCGATCCAGGTCCTGATCCGGCGTGACGGCATCGACGAGATGCGGGCGGTCGTCCCGGTGATTGCCTGCGCTATTCCCATCGAGCTTCAAGTCGATTCCAGCATCAATGCATTCACGACCGAGTATCGCATCGTGGTTTCTTCCAGCATATTGCGAGCCGCACGCACCGATGCACAGCTCGCCCTCGTCGTGGGGCACGAATTGGCGCATGCGAATCTCGGCCATTTGAACAAGCGGCGGGCGAACGCCGTCATCGGCTGGATCGGGGGAGCAGCAGCGGATGCCGGTATCATGCTTGGCGGAATGTCCACCTATGGCGCCTTTTCCAGGGTATTCACCCAAGCGGGCGCGCGGGCCTTCAGCGTCGCGTTCGAGCGCGAAGCCGACTATGTCGGCGCTTATTATGCCGCCCGTGCGAGCTACGACCTTACCGGTTCTGAAGAAATCTGGCGCAAATTCTCGCTGGAGGACCCTGACAGCATCCGTCTCACGACGGATCACCCGATTACGCCTGTGCGATTTGTCCAGATGCAGAAGGTCATTGATGAGATCGAAAACAAGAAGCGCCACAATTTGCCGCTGGTTCCGGAGCGACGTTTCATCCGAACCGATGTTGATGGGACGGAAGCCGCAAGCGAAATCCAGCCATGAGTGGCAGCCAGGCCGTCACTAAACGCACTTCTTGGCCTGGCAGAGCTTTTCCAGTTCGGGGAAAGGCTTGTAAGCGGCATTGCCGCATTGCTCTTTGGTCGCATCGATCAGCTGGTTGAGGTGGCCAGCGTAAAAGTAGCCAATACGATCCTTGCTTCCGGTGTAGTGCTTGTTGGCATTGCGCGAGTCTGACCGCACGCAGACCACGTACCGCTCTTCCTTGCCGGCCTGCCGCAGCACCGGTTCGCTGACGAAGGCGTCGCGGATGTTGGTCGGGTCCTCAAGCGCGTTGGTCATCGTGAGGAGAATCTCGTTTTTGTAGTCAGCCGGGAAGACATTGGGATTCTCCTCAGGCTGCTTGCCGCTGCCGGAGCAGCCGATCAGGCCCACTGCAAGGACCGAAAGCAGACAGGCGCTCGCCGCAATCTTCATCATCGGGCCGCCTAGTCGAGCTTGAACTTGCGCCGCCGCTGGCCGAGTGTGCGAAGTCGCAAGGCGTTGAGCTTTATGAAGCCTTCGGCATCGCGGTGATCGTAGGCCACCGCGCCCTCTTCGAACGTCACCAGATCCTGGTCATAGAGGGAATACTTGCTCTCACGCCCAATGACGGCGACGTTGCCTTTGTAGAGCTTGAGCCTGACGCTTCCGGTCACAAGCTCCTGGCTTTTGTCGATTGCAGCCTGCAGCATCTCCCGTTCGGGCGTGAACCAAAAGCCGTAATAGACGAGCTCTGCGTATTTCGGCATCAGCTCATCCTTGAGATGCGCCGCGCTGCGATCGAGCGTGATCGATTCAATGCCGCGATGCGCAGCCAGCAGTATCGTGCCGCCCGGCGTTTCGTACATGCCGCGGGACTTCATGCCTACGAAACGATTCTCGACGAGATCAAGCCGCCCGATGCCATTGGCCTTGCCGAGATCGTTAAGCTGTTTCAGCAGAACCGCAGGCGTGAGCTTTTTTCCGTCAATCGCAACCGGATTGCCTTTCTCGAAGTCGATCGTGACCGTGGTAGGCTTATCGGGCGCTTTTTCAGGATCGATCGTGCGGGAGAACACGTAGTCCGGCACTTCTTGCGCCGGATCTTCCAGGACTTTTCCTTCCGATGAAGTGTGCAGCAGATTGGCGTCGACCGAGAACGGCGCCTCGCCACGCTTGTCCTTGGCGATCGGAATCTGGTGCTTTTCCGCAAACTCGATCAGCTTGGTACGCGAGGTGAGATCCCACTCGCGCCACGGCGCAATCACCGTCACGTCGGGTTTGAGCGCATAGTAGGTCAACTCGAAACGAACCTGATCGTTGCCCTTACCGGTGGCCCCGTGTGCGACCGCATCGGCCCCTATCTTCTCGGCAATCTCGATCTGCTTTTTCGCAATCAACGGCCGCGCGATGGACGTGCCGAGCAAATATTGCCCCTCATAAAGCGCATTTGCCCGGAACATCGGAAAGACGTAGTCGCGCACGAACTCTTCGCGCAGGTCTTCGACGAAAATGTTTTCCTTTTTGATGCCGAGCAGCAACGCCTTCTCGCGTGCGGGCGCGAGTTCCTCGTCCTGGCCAAGATCGGCAGTGAAGGTCACGACCTCACAGCCATAGGTGGTCTGCAACCATTTCAAAATAATCGAAGTATCGAGCCCGCCGGAATAAGCGAGCACGACTCTCTTAACGGTCTTCTTGGTCTTGCCGTCGGGCATTGGAAAAAACTGCTGCAGTGGAAAATTGCGGCGGACTATAGGGCCAAAGACCAGCCTCGCAAAGCGCGTCCTCGTTAACGACTTCTATTTTGTCTTTCGACTTCCACCGAACAGGCCGGTAATCAAATCGTAGCCCGGCATGGCCACGCGCTCGAGCGCCCGTTCGACGTCCTCGTCCGAGAACCGCGTCCGGCGCCAGCGATAGATGGCGGCGTAAGTGATCCAAACGATCAAAAAAGTGAATATGCCGGCAAAGATGACATCCGAAGGAAAATGCGCTCCGGCCATCACGCGGATAGCCCCCATCCCCACCCCAAGCGCAAGCGCCGCTGCATAGGCAAGCGCGCGCCAATGCGGTGGCGCCAGAGCGGCAGGCGCAATTGTCCACACTGCGCCCGCCACGTCGCCGGAGACGAACGAGCAATTGGACGGACAATCGCCCCGCGGGTCCCACCAAGCGACGAAGTTCTGGTTGCCGCCGAACTGTGTCACGTCGATGGGCCGCGGCCGGCCCCAATGATCCTTGAGAAGGACATTCACCAGCAACCCTGGCGCAAGCGCCATCGTCGCGATCAGAAATACTGCTGCACGACCTGATATCAGCATTCTTCTGCGCGGCAGCAGCAGCTTGACAATGAGCGCACATACAGCGGGCGCCACCAGGATGGTGCCAACCCAGAGCCCGATGTCGCGCGCCTTCATCAGCGGGGGGTAGATACGCAGCGCAAACATGTTGTGACTGCGGTCCACGAACCCGTGGAAATATCGCGCGACTTCCAAATCGAGGCCGGGATAAAGCCCAAAAACCAAGCCGGCGACAACGGCAATGGCGAGCGCGATCAGCAATCCGGTGCGATTCATGCGGGCTCGTCTAGCCGACACGCCCGCAAATAGAAAGCCGAT
The DNA here is from genome assembly GCA_036559505.1 of Pseudolabrys sp. Lineage (GTDB taxonomy): Bacteria > Pseudomonadota > Alphaproteobacteria > Rhizobiales > Xanthobacteraceae > Pseudolabrys. Next base: position 8,438 of record DATBTA010000066.1, read on the forward strand.
TGCGTGACGTCAGCGCTGCACGTGAAAGGCCGAATCAAGCTGAAGGAACGCGCCGTTCGCGCCAGCGGCCTGCGTTGCGGCCGGCGATCAGCCAATATGCCAGGCCGCCAAGGATCCCGGCGGCGGCGGCAAGCTGCAAGGCATTTCCCACCGGTGTCACGTCGGTTGTGTTTTCTAGCTGCACTGAAATGGCGGACCCGTAATAGGACGCAAGTGCAACCAGGGCACCGCCGATGCCGTAGTAGAGGAACCTGCGCATGCGCGCCGCCTCCAAAATTACGATCACAAGCGTGGCGGGGAATATTGCTACCGCGCCGACATAGCTGGTGGCAAAAAAAGCGGCGAAAAAAAAGATCACGCGTTCGACTGGATCGCTATCCATTGTCGCCCATTCGGGCAGAACAATACCGATCGCAAGCGTGATGCCGGCAACAATGACGGCAACGAGAAGTCCAAAGATAATGACAATGATCCGGCCGAAGAGTGACATCTTGCTGTATTGCCCCCAAAAACCGCGTCGTCACTCCACCATCGCCATCGCGCGCAGCGCCATACGCTCGCGCGCCGAAAGTTTTTCTGTCGCGCTCTTGAGCTGGCCGCAGGCTGCCAGGATATCGCGCCCGCGCGGCGTGCGCACCGGCGAAGCATACCCCGCATCGAATACAATCTGTGAAAATCTTTCGATCTGCTCCCAGTCCGAACACTCGTACTTGCTGCCCGGCCACGGATTGAACGGAATGAGATTGATCTTGGCGGGGATGCCCTTAAGCAGCCGTATCAGCGCTTTCGCGTCGTCCGTGGAATCGTTCACCCCTTTGAGCATCACGTATTCGAACGTGATGCGCTTGGCATTCGAAACGCCGGGATAATTGCGGCACGCGTCCAGGAGCTCCGAAATCGAATATTTCCGGTTGAGCGGCACCAGCTCATTGCGCAAGTCGTCGCGCACCGCGTGTAGCGACACCGCCAGCATGCACCCGATCTCGGCGCCGGTGCGCTGGATGTTGGGGATAACGCCGGACGTGGACAACGTGATGCGGCGCTTCGAAATGCCGATGCCCTCACCATCGGCAGCAATGAGCAAGGCATCGCGGACTGCCTCGAAATTATACAGCGGCTCGCCCATCCCCATCATCACGATGTTCGTGATGCATCGATCGCCGCTCGGCACGACGCCGTCGGTCGGCCGCGTACCGCCCGGCCAGTCTCCAAGACTGTCCCGCGCGGCCAATACCTGGCCGACGATCTCGCCCGCCGTAAGATTGCGCACGAGCCGCTGCGTCCCCGTGTGGCAGAACGTACAATTGAGCGTGCAGCCGACCTGACTCGACACGCACAGCGTGCCACGCTCGGTGTCGGGGATGTAAACGCACTCGACTTCGTGCGGCCGCTCACCCTGCACTTCGCCCGGCAAACGAAGTAACCACTTGCGCGTACCGTCCACCGAAACCTGCTCGGCGACGATCTCCGGCCGCGCAAGCGTAAAATGCCCGGCCAAGGTCGCGCGTAGTTCTTTCGACACGCTCGTCATGTCTTCGAACGAGGTGAAGCCGCGGAAGTAGATCCAGTGCCAAAGCTGTTGCACGCGCATCTTGCGCTGTGCATCTGGCACCCCCACGCTGCCGAGCGCAGTGGCGAGTTCCCTGCGCGTCATGCCTACGAGTGACGGCTTCTCGGGCGCCACATAGCGCTCGAGCGGCGTCTTCTCGATAGCCTCGGCGCTTTGCAAGGTCAGAGTCATGGGAGCAGAATTCACTGTCGGCTTTTTCCGGCAATCACAATGGCAAATTGCAGTCTATCTAAGCTGGATCGACCGGTCTTGCCACTCCGGTGCGGCCTGGCAAAGACCCTCGCAGCGGGTCACTTGCACTCTTCCGCCACCCTGTCGAGGGCCTGCGCGATACCCTTAAGGGAGTAAGTATCCGTGGTCTTGGTGCCGCGGCCCGATTCGCTCTTGACCACCAAGTCGGCTCCTTTGCGCATGGCATCCACCATTTGGGCCTCTTCCGCCGCATTCTTCACCCACGCACCGTCGTTCTGCGTATACATGGCGTAGGTGGCCGAGCCGATCGCTGCAGTGGCGTCGTGGCCCGGTTTCTGCGGATAGCCAACGATCACTGACACTTCGTTTTTCACCTTTTCCGACGGCCGCGTCGATACGAAAGCGTATGACGCGTCGCGGTTGCGGCCGGCTGGTTCCGTCGCGGCCGATGTCGGCTTTGAAAGCGCGAAGCAGATTTTCTTGCCGCCGGGCGATGCCCTGTACGCGCCCCAGTCTCCGAACTGACCAAGTAGAACGGCCTGATCGGTTGGACTTGCAGCGGCCTTCTTCTGCTGGGCGGAGGCTGATGCGGCGCATAGGCAAGCCGACATCAGGACAATGAGTGTGCGAAGCAATGCGGTGGTGTTCATCGGGTCCTACCGGCGACGTATTGACGGTCGTTGAGCCGCCCCCATAAAGAATCGCCGGATATTAGCCCATTACCGGCGAAAGTCGGCAATGTGAAGGCGGCAATCCGCCGCCCGCAGACCATGGTAGAACCGCGGCACTAATCCGCACTCCGGCGACTGGAAGGCCATGAAAGCACTGCTCTGCACGCGCCACGGAACACCCGACGATCTCGAGCTTGCCGACGTTCCCGACCCTGTTGCCGCATCTGGCGAAGCTGTCGTGCGCATCAAGGCCGCGGCATTGAATTTCTTCGACACGCTGATCATTGCCAACAAGTACCAGACCAAGCC
>DATBTA010000067.1:0-3164 GCA_036559505.1 Pseudolabrys sp.
GCGAGATTGGTGAGCTTCGGCCCGATGATGAGCCTGCGCCGCCCCGGCTCGCGCGCGAGATAGCCCTGCGTCACGAACCAGTCGACCAGCCGGTAGGCCGTCGCCTTCGGCAGTTTCAGCGTGGCGATGATGTCGAACACGTCGACCGGCGTAGGCGAGCCGGCCACATGTTCGAGGATGGCAAAGGAGCGCGCGGTGGCTCCGAGCTTTTGCGCGCCTTTGGTCCGCGCAGGCGCCTTGAGCTCTCTCACGGCGCGACGCGGCGCGGGCGTTGTCCCTGTGGTCCTTTCGTCAAATCCAAGATTGGTACGCATGGGTCACCTGACCTCGGTTCAAGCCGCGGCAACGCGCTTTTTCGCGCGCCACTGCTGCACAACAGGAAGCGTCAACATGCAGAGCGTGAAAACCATGACTGTTCCGGAGATCGGGCGTGTGAAAAACACGGTCCAATCGTTGCTGAAGCTGATCATGGCATTCATGAAGGATTCCTCGGCCAAGGGACCGAGGATCACCCCAAGAACCAGCGGGGCGATCGGAAATTTCAGGCGTTCAAATAGATAGCCGATAACGCCAAAACCGATCATCAGCCAGAGATCCGTTACATTGTTCCGGATCGATAGGGCGCCGATGAAGCAAAGAACCAGCACATAGGCGGATACCACTGCTTCCGGCAGGTCGAGTATTTTCACAAGCGGACGAATGGCGAAATATCCGAGCAGACACATCAAAAAGAGCCCAAGAAAAAGAGAGGCAAACACCGTGTAGACGGTACCCGCGGAGCTCGCGAGCACCTGCGGGCCTGGTTGAATCCCGTGCAGCATGAAGGCGCCGAGAATGATCGCCGTCGCGCCGCTGCCCGGAATTCCAAGAGCCAACAGAGGCACCAGCGCCCCGCCGACGGACGCTGTGGCCGCGGCCTGAGGCGCTACGATGCCTTCTGCGATACCGGTCCCCATATCCTTCCGGCGCTTCCCGAATTGTGCTTCCAAGCCGTAGCTTACGAAAGACGCAATAGTGGCACCGGCGCCTGGGATAAGCCCGATGATGTTGCCGAGAATACTGGAGCGCAAAAACATGCCCTTGAGCGCCGCGATTTCACGAAAAGAGGGAAGCTCAGTTCTAGCGTTCGCGATCTTGTCGACCGGCTTGGTGGCAAAACCGGATTCCAGCCGCGATAGAACTTCCCCAACTCCATACGCGCCGACCATAACCACCAGGAATTCGATGCCGTCGGCAAGGATGCGTGAGCCGAACGTGAATCGCTGCGCGCCATAAGTTTCGTCTGTGCCTACGGTGGCGATCAAGAGGCCGACCGACAGGCTGATCAGCGCGTTGCCAAGAGATCCGCGGCCCAGCGCCACAACGCTGGAAAGACCGAACAGCAGGACCGCAAAATACTCAGGCGACGAGAATCTCAACGCAAAGTGCGCGAGCGGCTGCGTAAGAAGCACCATGATCGTAGCCGACAGCAATCCACCCCCGAGCGCTGCAATCAGTGTCCAGCCGAGCGCCTTGGCCGGACGGCCCTTGCGACCCATCGTGTAGCCATCCCAGAGCATGGGAACGTCGATCGGTTCACCGGGAATTCTGAACAATATCGCAGTGAAGGCACCGCCATAGGTTCCGGAGACATACATCGCCGTGAGCAACACGATCGAGGCAGTGACATCCATCCGGTAGGTGAACGGCAGTGCCAGCGCCACACCCATCACCAGCGTCAAGCCTGGAAGAACACCGATCAAGAGCCCGACAACGATGCCGATGAACAGCATCAGTAGATTGAGTGGCGTCAGGCAATCGACGAAGCCGTGGGCCAGCTGCAGCAGAATTTGACTCATCGCTTTCGTCCCACCTCAACCGCCGAGGATGATCCGGATGAAATCAGTGACGACGTCGAACGGCGGCACGCCGCGCGGCAAAGAAACGTAGGCAAATCTGATAAAAATGAGCGCTGCCAGTACGGTCACGGCCGCGCTGATACTCCACACGGCGACGTGCTTGCGGTAACGGCCAAGGTACATGAACGCCGCCAGGAAAAGGAAGGTCGACAGCAGGAAGCCAAGGACATCGACCACCACCGCATAAACGGTGACCAAAGCGATGCCGCCAATCAGCAGAATTGGGTAGGCAATCGCCTCTTGCTCGCCATCATCCTTTTCCAAGACCTCGGCAATGCCGTGCATCTCTGACTTAAAGCCAGCCAATATTCGACCGATTTCGAACAGACATGCCGCGGCCATCAGACCGATCGCCATTTTCGGCCAGAACGCCGGACCCAACATCCCGGGTCGCGGCGCGTACTGTATTTGCCGCGCGAAATGGAACAGCAACCCGGCAACGGCGAGGCCGATGATGTAAGGAAACGCGGATTGAATCGCGTTTTTTTGCATTCAGCACCCGCCGACTTGCCTGGTTCGCGACGTCAGTTCGTCGCTATCGTCTTCTTCATGTCGTTGAGCTGCTCGTTGACGAAGGCCGGCGCCTTTGAAGCGTCTTCGAAGCTGTTCGGATCCGCGAACTGTTCCTCGAGAAACTTCTTGTATTCGGGCGACTCATAAACTTTGGCCAGCGCATCAGAAAGTTTCTTCACGACGTCGGGCGGCGTGCCGGCGCGCACGACGATCGAGCGGAACTGCGGCAGCGCGACCTTGTAGCCGAGCTCGTACGACGCAGGCACGTCCTTGAAGGCCGGCAGGCGTTTTTCGCCGAACAGCAGGATCGGCCGCATCTGCTTGCTATTGAGGAACTGCGCGACGTCACCGGCTTGCTCATAGAGCGCGTCGGCGTGACCGCCGAGAATCGAGACATAGCGCTCGCTCGGCTTGGAGAACGGCACCTGCACGACCTTGACGCCGCCACGATCCAATACCGTCAGGGAAAAGTCGTCGACGCTGCCGAAGCCGAGCGTTGCGACCTTCAGCTTGTTCGGATTGGCCTTCGCCTCTTTCGCGAAGTCGTCCCAGGTCTTGAACGGGCTGTCCTGCTTCACAAAGATGAAGGACGGGCCCTTGATCATCACCGCCACCGGCGTGATGTCGTTCATCGTCCAGCGCGGGCTTTTGCCGGCCAGCAATGCGTGGCTGTCGGCAATGTAGATCGCCATCGAATAGCCGTCGGCGGGCGCGGCGAGAAGTTTCGCCATGCCGGTCGCGCCGGTGCCGCCG
>DATBTA010000068.1:0-2693 GCA_036559505.1 Pseudolabrys sp.
GCCGTGTCGAGCCGAGCAGCGCGGGCGATGCTGGGAGCAAAATGCGCCTGCACGCCAACGTCGATCACATGCACCTGATCGATCCCGCAAGCGGCGCGGTTATCTAACCCCCGTTCAGGCTTTCGCAGCGGCTGGTGCCCAGAGTTTCGGCCCCGCGCGCTGATATTGCGGAGGTCGCGCGACATCGGCGCCCAGTGCCTTGGCCGCATGCCAGCCCCAATGCGGATCGTCGAGGAAGCAACGCGCCATCGAGACCATGTCCGCTTCGCCTTTGGCGACGATTTCCTCGGCGTGCTCCGGCTTGACGATCAGCCCGACGGTGCGGGTCGGAATATTTGCCTCGCGCTTCACGCGCGCGGCAATCGGGACGTTGTAACCGGGCTCGGTAGGATTGCGGATGTCGGCGGCGACGCCGCCGGACGAGATGCAGATGAAATCGATACCCTCGCCCTTCAGCGCCCGTGAGATCGCCACGGCGTCGTCGGGCGTCAGCCCGCCCTCGCGCCAATCGCTGCCGGTGATGCGCGCGCCGAGCACAACCGTTTTAGGCACGACCGCCCGTACCGCGCGCGCGATCGACAGCGGAAACCGCAGGCGATTTTCCAGCGAACCGCCGTATTGGTCGGTGCGCTTGTTTGAAATTGGCGACATGAAGCCGTGCGCCAGGTAGCCGTGCGCCATATGCAGCTCGATCTCGTCGAACCCGATCCGCAGCGCACGTTGGGCGGCTGAAACAAATGCCGCACGCACGCGCTCCATATCGGCCTCGGTGACCTCGCGCGGCGCGTTCCAGCCGTCTCCAAAGGGAATCGGCGAGGCCGCAATCGTCGGCCAAGGATCCGCCTCCGCCTTCAAAGGTCCTGCGCCTTCCCACGGACGCTGCGCCGAGCCCTTTCGACCCGAGTGGGCGATCTGGATCCCGAACTTTGCGCTGCCCATGCGCCGGGCCTGCGCGACCACGCGCGCCAATGCGGCTTCGTTATCGTCGGAATAAAGCCCGAGGCATCCGTGCGTGATGCGGCCATGCCGCTCGACGTGGGTTGCCTCCACGATCACCAATGCGGCGCCGGAATGCGCCATCATCCCGAGATGCATCAGGTGCCAGTCGTTGGCGCAACCGTCGTCGCCAGAGTACTGGCACATGGGCGACACGACGATGCGGTTGGCAAGCTCGAGACCGGCAAGGCGAAGGGGCGTGAATAAGCTACTGGGCATGATGGTGATTTGGCTCGTGGTGGGAAATCAGCGCCGATATCGGCACTGCTGAATGGATATCAGATAGCCGATGATGACCCCGGCGTCACGCGCGTCTCAAGTGGCCTGAAAACATCGCGTCTTTGCTCGGAGACGTAGCAAATTGGCCCGCCAGCCTGGCCCAGAGCGCCGCAACGCGCTCGGCTTCGCCCAGGTAAGAGCGGAACTGCTCTTCGGAATACAGACGCTTCCACCGGCCGCTGCGCTCCAGCTCACGAACGTGGGCAAGCCGCCGCTGCGCGAGCGCGTGCCATTTCTCGACAATCTGATCGAGGCGGACTCCGCCCTGCACAACCGCCATTGAGTGCCCCCCGGCACGCGCGAAAGCCGGCAGCCGAACGACGCGAACGCATCGACGACCACCGAAAGCTGCACGAATACAACGGCATACAGAGAGATCGCCATTTACGACGATTCGCAGCGGTTGCAAAGGGGCGGCTGGAAACTAGAGGCGGATACGCAGCTTGTTGGCGAGTTCGCCGATGATCCCGCGGCGGAACAGGAGCACGCAGGCCACGAAAATCGCGCCCTGGATGACGAGCACCCACTCCCCGATCGGCGCGAGCTTGAACTGCATCACGAGAATCACGAAGGCGCCCGCCACCGGCCCAAAAATCGTGCCGAGCCCGCCGACAAGCGTCATCAATACGACCTCGCCCGACATCGGCCAGTTCACATCGGTCAAGGAAGCCAATTGCAATACGATTGCCTTTGTCGCCCCGGCGACACCGGCGAGCGTTGCTGACAGAACAAACGCGACGAGTTTGTAGCGATCCGTCTTATAGCCGAGTGAAATTGCGCGCGTTTCGTTCTCGCGGATCGCCTTGAGCACTTCCCCGAATGGCGAATGAATGATGCGGTAAATAAACAAAAAGCCGGCAAGAAAGATGACCAGTACAACTGCATACATGGTCATTTCGTTTTTAAGATCGAAGATTCCGAAAAGATGTCCGCGCGGCACCGCCTGGATACCGTCTTCGCCGCCTGTGAACTTGGCCTGCAGCGCGAAGAAATACATCATCTGCGCCAGCGCGAGCGTGATCATCGCAAAGTAGATGCCCTGGCGGCGGATGGCGAGCGATCCGGCAACGAGCCCGCAGATCGCGGCAGTCGCGGTCCCGGTCAGAATCGCAAGCTCGGGCGGAAAGCCCCACACTTTAGCGGAATATGCGGACAGATAGCTTGCCCAGCCGAAATAAAGCGCGTGGCCGAACGACAGAAGTCCGACATAGCCGATCAAAAGATTGAAAGCGCAGGCAAACAAGGCAAAACACATCGCCTGCATCAGGAATAGCGGATAGACGAAGAACGGCGCGATCACGAGGACGGCCGTCATCAGCAGGAATGCAATGATCTCGCTGCGCGCACGTTCGGTGCGCATGCCAACAGCGGCCGGGGCGACGCGTTCCATGTCAGGTTCCCCGCCCGAACAGACCGGC
>DATBTA010000069.1:0-4026 GCA_036559505.1 Pseudolabrys sp.
CGGCGGCACCCGCGATAATTGGGCCAAAGGCCAGGACCAGGAACAGAATTGCGAACAGCGCTATGAGACCGATCGCGTCGCCCTTCCGCGTCGTCGCGCCCTTCAGCGCGTGTGCGGCGAGGATCGCAAAGCCGGGCAGGAACGGCAGGATGTAGTGGGGCTGCTTGCCGCTGAAGGCCGTGAACGCGACGAGCGCCGGCACGATCCACGACAGAATGAAGATGACCGGCCGTGTCAGCGGCTTCCACAGCGTCGCCACGCTGCGCCACAGCGGCGGCCATGCCAACAGAGGCCCGAGGATGACCAGCAGAACCGGCACGTAGAACCAGAACGGCTGCCGGTGACTGAACGACTGCACCATGCGCCCGGCAGATTGCCGCCAGAAGATCATATGCGCAAACTCGGGCCCGCCGACGATGGCGGCTGGGATGGCCCAGGCGAGTATCGTGGCAGCGCCGATGGCGACAGCAGCGATGATGGTGCTCGACCATTGCCGCCGCGTCAGCGCGATTTCCGGCGCCTTCCAGAACCGAACGAGAAGCGCAGGCGGCAGCAGATGCAAGAGTATGACCGGACCCTTGGTCAGAAGGCCGACGCCGATTGCGAAACCGAGCAGCAGCCCGGATTTCCACGATGGCGCCTGCGCGGCGCGCCAGAGCGCGATGAGCCCCAGCAAGATCCACAGCGCCAGCATCTGATCGAACATCAGCAGGCTGCCGTAGACATAGAACACCGGCACTAGCGTGAGCATAACGGCGAGTGAGGGGGTCTCACGGTCACTCGGGAAAAGCTCGCGCGCCAGCCTGTACGTCAGGCCGAGAACGCCGACCGTGATGATCAGCGGGATGACGCGCGCAACGCCGACCTCGGTGCCGCCGACGGACCAAGCGAGATTGATGAGCCACATGAGCAGCGGCGGCTTGTGCGAGTAGGGCTCGCCATTGAGCGTCGGCAGCAGCCAATGCCCGGACTGCCGCATCTCCCACGCGACGGTCACGTATCGCGTTTCGTCGATGGGCAGGAGCGGCAGAGTGAAGATGAAAACGATGCCGGCAGCGATCCACAATCCGAGCGCCGCTGCCAGATAACGGTCTGTGCTGCCCGCCTGACTATTGCTGTGCAATTGGTCTAGCGCCATCAGGTACCGCGGCCTCCTTGGCTGGAGCCTGGTTGAAGATCAGGTAGAGGTTCCGCCCGTAGATGAAAATGCCCATCGATTGCCCGATGATAAAAACCGGGTCGGCGCGATAGAGCGAGTACGCGAACAGCACGATGCCGCCGGCGATGCTGAAGTACCAGAACGTGATCGGGATGATGCTCTCGCGGCGCTTTTCGGAAGCGACCCACTGCACGATGAAGCGCATGGAGAACAGAAGCTGGCCTATTAGTCCAACGGCTATCCAGACGTGCTCGGGATCGAGATATTTTGCGACCATCGTTATGCCCCCTCCTCCGTGTCGACCCTCGGCAGTGTGCGGCGGATAAGCCAGCTGACGCCGATGAGGTCGTGGATGCCGACCCAAAGCCGGTCCCAAACTCCGTATTTCGAAGTTCCCCGTTCCCGCGGTCGATGCGAGACTCCGACGAGAATAACCTCGACGCCGGTGGCTTTCATCAGTGCAGGTATAAAACGGTGAATATGATTGAAGAACGGCAGAGCCAGGAAATCTTCACGCCGAAATAGCTTCAGGCTGCACCCCGTGTCGCTGACACCATCGTCTAAAATCGAGGATCGAACCGCGTTCGCCACGCGTGAGGACAACTTTCGGACAGTATTGTCACGTCGCGTGGTGCGCTGGCCGGCGACGAGCAATCGCGGGTTGGCCCCCGCTGCGCCCTTGTAGGCCTCGAACAGCAGCGGGATGTCGGCCGGGTTGTTCTGCCCGTCGCCGTCGAGCGTCACGATCAGGTCACCGCGAGCTTGCGAGATGCCGGTGCGGATGGCGGTGCTCTGGCCGCGCCGGGAGAGATGGCGAACCAGGCGCAGCCTAGGGACGTCCGGCTTGAGGTCCAGCACGGCCCGCACCGTCTCGTCGCGGCTGCCGTCATCGACGATGACCACGTCCTCGATCGGTAAAGTGCTGGCCACCGCGCCGATCTCGCGAAGCAGCGGACCGATGCTCTCCGCCTCGTTGAATACGGGCACCACGATTGAAAGGCGCACTCAGCTCTGCTCCGCTTGGCCGGCCGTCGGCCGGTTCCTTAGGCCATTCATGTGTTCGCGCAAAGCCCCAATGCCGCCGGCCGCGTGCGCAGTCCCCATCAAGGCGATGCCTAGCATAGGCCCTCCCCCCGAGTAAGCAGTTCGTTGTCGGCCTGACAGCTGGGGGTAAGCTGCAGTGAACGTTAATCAAGGTGCTTGGCCCCCTGGTTGGCGGCGCGGCTCAGACACCGCTGTCCGTTTGTACGGAGAGACGCGGTGCGCTGGGGTGGGCGCCTGCGAGAACAAGGAAAAAGTTGGGGTGCGCAAAAAAACACCGCGCGCTCCATCTAGTCAATCATGGTTACCTCGTGTATAAAATGTCGCACTGGCGGTTGGGCGGACGAAACGAAAACCTGCAGAATGGAACTGAGCCGATGAATGGCTCGGCAATTCATGCGGCGTGATATTCAGACTCACGAAAGAACCAGAAAAGCCTAAGTATTATCGCAGACGGAAGTGCGTCGCATGACAGCGAATTGCTTCCGAGGGCGGAGCTTTGTTTCGGCGCAATTGTAAATTCATGCGGGGCAAGCGTGCTTGAGATCGGTAAGCAGAAGACGGTAGGAGTTAAGCTGCCTGTCCTCATCGGGCGTGCGTTCGAGCGGCGTGATTTTGGATTTTCTGAGCCTGCACCGGCTGTGCAGCTCATCGCGCGCGATGCCTTCGTCGCCGATGTCTCCATCAAGATTGATCAGCTCTGTGTCGAAATTAGAAGCGTCTCGCGCGAGCTTGAAATTGCCAAGGGAGATATCGCCGCATTGCGCGATGAAAGCGAACGCAATTTCCGCTTTGTCGCCTTTCAGGATGCGGATCGCCGCACCACAGCGAGTCGTCACGAGGCGCTTTCAAAGCGCCTCGAAGAAATGAAGCGCCAGATCGATCGCATTCTCGGTCGCATGAGCGGCGAACGCGAAAGCTATAATAGCTTCGAAGCCGTCAGCAAAAAGCTTTGCGAGCTTGCGGAGTTCGAGCGTCAATTTCGCACAGAAATCCGTCGGGCGCAGCTCAGCTCCTACCTGTTCTGCGGCTCGGTGCTGATGTGGCTCTTCGCCTTGCTGGCCACCTGAAGTTGTCCGCTTCCGCCTCGAGGCTGAGCCGCGTCCATTCGCGCGCAAGATCGCTGGTTTGTGCAAGGGGCAGCGTGGTTACCGAGCCTTGACTTTGCACGTGCCGCGTGCGCTTTTCCGCCACTTGATGCGGGGAATAAGGGCAGGCAGCAGGCACGATGGCTGAGGCAAAAAAGGGTGATGGCGGCACGGCGCCGCTGCACCGGTATCGTTCGCATACGTGTGGAGCATTACGCTCTGATGACATCGGCCAAACCGTGCGCATTTCCGGCTGGGTACACCGGGTTCGCGACCACGGCGGCGTGCTGTTCATCGATGTTCGTGATCATTACGGCCTGACGCAGGTCGTCGCCGACCCCGACAGCCCGGCCTTCAAGGTCGCCGAAGCCGTGCGCTCGGAATGGGTCATTCGCATCGACGCCACGGTGAGAAAGCGCCCCGAAGGCACCACCAACGCCGAGCTGCCGACCGGCGAGGTCGAGCTCTATGCGGCCGAGATCGAGGTCCTGTCTGCGGCCAAGGAGCTCCCCGTTCCTGTATTCGGCGAGCCCGACTACCCGGAAGACCTGCGCCTGACCTATCGCTTCCTGGATCTGCGACGCGAGACGCTGCACGGCATAATCATGAAGCGCCTCGCCATCACGGCGTCGCTGCGCCGGCGCATGCATGAGGCCGGCTTCAACGAATTCCCGACCCCGATACTGACCGCGTCGTCGCCCGAAGGCGCGCGCGACTTCCTCGTGCCGTCGCGCATCC
>DATBTA010000070.1:0-5142 GCA_036559505.1 Pseudolabrys sp.
GATTCCTCCCGGGCTTCGATTGCGATTGTGGACGATTTTCGGTGCGGGAGCCGCACTCGGGGCGGTTGGTTGGTGGATGGTATCTTCCGGTCTGTCGCAGCGCGTCAGCGTCTCGCAATATCGCCTGGCGTTTCATCTGACGCTGGCCACGACGATTTATGCGGCGATCTTGTGGACGGCCCGGCAACTCACGGACCAGTCCCCGAGCTTGGCGCCGCCACGCCTGCGCTTCGGCGCGCTCGCGCTTGCCGCGCTGCTGCTGCTTCAGATCTATCTGGGCGCGCTGGTCGCCGGTCTCGATGCGGGGCTCGTCTTCAATACCTGGCCGCTCATTGACGGCGCACTTGTGCCTTCGTCCGAAAGGCTGTGGTTCATCCAACCGGCGTGGCGCAACTTGTTCGAAAACACGCTCACCGTCCAGTTCAATCACCGTATGGTCGCATATGCAATTTTGGCTCTCGCGACGTTGCACGCCTGCGATGCATGGCGCACCCGCGTGGGCTTGAGCAGTGCACTGACGCTCGCCGGCGCGATCAGCTTGCAGGCTGGGCTTGGGGTTGTGACACTGCTGCATCAGGCGCCAGTACCGTTGGCGCTTGCGCACCAGGTGCTGGCAATTCTGGTATTTAGCGTGGCGGTGATCCACGCCGAGCGTCTATCGCATCTTGGCGGTTCACCGGCCGCGGATCGAAGGCAGGCGGAGCGGGGCGCATGATTGATAGCAAGATCGTCGATGATGTCACCATTCTCACGATGACCCATGGCAAGGCCAACGCACTCGACATCGAATTTTGCGACGCTCTGGCGGCCCGCTTCGATGATTTGCGCAAGGCTGATGCGAAGGCGGTCGTGCTGACGGGAAGGGGAAAGATCTTCTCCGCCGGCGTCGACCTCAAGCGGTTGAGTGCGGGTGGAGCCGACTACATTCGCCGCTTCCTGCCTGCGTTGCACCGTCTGTACGAAGCGGTGTTCTTCCACCCCAAACCTGTGGTGGCTGCGGTCAACGGCCACGCCATTGCCGGCGGCTGCGTGCTCGCCTGTTGCGCCGATCGTCGCCTCATGGCGCTGGATGCCGGCCGCATCGGCGTCACGGAAATTCTGGTGGGCGTGCCGTTCCCGGCGCTGGCTTTCGAAGTCGTGCGCTTTGCGGTTCCGCCCCGATATTTGCCGGAGTTCACTCTTTCGGGCGCGACTTACGCGACGGACGAGGCCTTGCGGCGCGGTTGGGTTGACGAAGTCGCGGAACCTGGTGAACTGATGGAAGATGCCATTGCGGTTGCGCGCGAACTGGCGTTGCTCTCGCCCGCAGCATTTGCGCAAACGAAACTGCAGATCCGGCAGCCGGTCACCGAAAGGCTGACAAAAAGCGGCGAGGCGACCAACAAAGTCGTCACCGACATATGGGCCGCGCCGGCAACGCTGGGCTATATCCGCGACTACGTTGCCCGCACGCTGACCAAATCCTGATCCGTTATTTGGCCGTCAGGCCCTCCTCGAGATCGGCGATAATGTCTTCCTTATCCTCAAGACCGATCGAAAGCCGCACGACATCGGGGCCGGCGCCTGCTTGGACTTTTTGCGCGTCGGACAGTTGCCGGTGCGTCGTCGACGCCGGGTGAATAATCAGCGAGCGAGTATCGCCGATATTGGCAAGGTGCGAGAACAATCTGACGTTGGATACGAGCTTTACGCCGGCGTCGTAGCCGCCCTTCAGGCCGAAAGTGAAGACCGCGCCGGCGCCCTTTGGCACATATTTCTTGGCGAGCTTGTGATACTTGTCGGCGGACAAACCCGGATAGCTTACCCAGGCGACTTCGGGTCGGCTCGACAGCCATTCGGCGACGGCAAGCGTGTTTTCGCAATGCCGCTGCATGCGCAGCGGAAGTGTCTCGACGCCGGTGAGGATCAAGAAGGCGTTGAAGGGCGACAGCGCAGGCCCGAGATCGCGGAGGCCGAGCACGCGGCAGGCGATGGCAAATGCAAAATTGCCGAACGTTTCATGCAGAACGATGCCCTGATATTCCGGGCGCGGCTCGCAGAGCATCGGGTATTTTTTGTCACGCGACCAATCGAAGGTGCCGCAGTCGACGATCAGCCCGCCGATCGAATTGCCGTGGCCGCCCAGAAACTTGGTCAGCGAATGCACAATGATATCCGCGCCGAAATCGATCGGCTTGCACAGGTAGGGCGTCGCAAGTGTGTTGTCGACAATCAGTGGAACGCCGGCCTTACGGGCGATTTTCGAGATTGCCTCGATGTCGGTGATGATGCCTCCCGGGTTTGCGATCGACTCGATGAAGATACACTTCGTTTTAGGCGTGACTGCCTTTTCGAAGGTAGAGAGGTCATCGGGGTCTGCCCAACGGACATTCCAGCCGAAATTCTTGAATGAATGGTTGAATTGGTTGATCGACCCGCCATACAACTTCTTCGATGCGACGAGTTCGTCGCCTGGCGTCATCAGCGCATGCATCACGATAATCTGTGCGGCATGACCGGATGCAACCGCGAGCCCGGCGGTGCCGCCCTCGAGTGCCGCGACACGTTCCTCCAGGACCGCGCAGGTTGGATTGCCGATACGCGTGTATATGTTGCCGAAGGTCTGCAGGCCGAACAGCGCGGCGGCGTGATCGACGTCGTCGAACACGAATGAGGTGGTTTGATAGATCGGTGTTGCGCGCGCGCCGGTGGTTGGATCGGGCTTGGCACCGGCATGAATTGCCAGTGTGGCAAACCCTGGGTTGCGTTCAACGTCGCCCATAGGACCTCCCAAAGCGCTATGAAATGAAATAGCCCGTCCCGCGCCGGATGAGGCGGCGATTAGTGCGGGTGGGGAGGGATGGCGTCAAGACAGAACCGCGCGGCCGCGCCTAACTAAAGACCTCACGCGTCGCCGTCCCGGTCTGTTGCCGGGCCGAGACGCATGCGCTGAACGCCGCCCCCCAGCCCTTGCGCACGCCTCGAAGAAAGGGTGCGCGAGTTAACCCCCATCCAGGAAATTTCCGACGAAAGACGGCCATACTCAATTTTTGGACAACGGTTCATGACGACCTTCAGCCCGGCCCCCTCGGCGCGTTTGGCGGCCTCGTCATTGCGAACCGTGAGCTGCATCCAGATCACATGCGGTTTCGGCTTGAGCGTGATCGCTTCGTCAACAATGGGCGGCACATCGGCGGAATTGCGAAAAATGTCGACCATGTCGACCGGCTCGGGAATTTCTGAGAGACGCCGATAGACCTTTTGGCCAAGAATCTCTTTGCCCGCCTGTCCTGGATTGACAGGGATCATGCGATAGCCTCGCTCAAGCAGATACTTGAACGCAAAATAGCTTGGTCGATTGTCTTTCGGCGAAATTCCGACCATGGCGATCGTTTTCACCGTTTTGAGAATGCCGCGGATATAGCTGTCGGGATAATTGTCGTGGTTCATTCGGACGACACTGCCGGCTGCTTTGCGACGGCCGCGCGCAGACGCGTGTTCTCGGCCTCCAGCTCTGCGATCTTGGCCTGGACGGTTGCAAATGCCTCTTCGATTTCCGCCTCAGTGAAGCGGGTGACGATGTGCGAGGAGCAGTTCACATCCCAGGCTTCGATAGTGAACAGGATCGCACGCTCGGGCTTGGCCTTGTAGCCGCTGTCGAACAACTGCTCGATCAGTGCGGAATCGCCTTCGATCATCCGGGCGCGACCCCAGATCTTGATCCGCTGACGGCGCGCAGGATCGAGCAGAAACAGGAACGCGCGATCGTTTTCCGATAAATTGGCGAGCGTGATGTATTGGCGGTTACCGCGATAGTCGGCAAAGCCGAGCGTTTTTTCATCAATAACTTTGATAAAGCCTTTTGGCCCGCCGCGATGTTGCAGGTAAGGCGCCCCGTCACCGCTCGCGGTCGCAAGGAAGGCGGTATCCTGTTCTGCAATAAACTTAGCAAGCTCCGGCGTGACGTGGTCCGGAAAGCCTTCGGCCATGCGGCGCTCATAGGCTTTTGCCGATCCACGCTCGGCCTGAGCCTGTTGCGCGGCCGGTGTGAATACCCGGCTGGAGTTATTCATTTGTAACTGACCCGATCGCTGTCCCGAGCGGAACAAAGATAGTCTTTCGCTGTTGCTCACGGTAGGGCCGCGCGAATTGAATTGGGCAGGATTGCGGTAGCAGGCGACATAAGAAGGTCACGCTGATTTGCTGCCATCCGAAGGCTGAGGGGCGCCGCCTAGGTTGTGCACAAAGGAGGCGTTCGATGTGTGACTACAGTCTTCACGACGTTGCGTCTCGACCTGCGAAGGTTGGGGACAAACTGGTCTCAACACAATTTCCCAATGCCATCACGCGCGGCTTTGCTGATCCGGCGGACCCGCGTGTTGCCGTGTGCCTGATGCCCGGTACCGAGCTTGCATTCGAAAAAGACGTTGAATGCGATGCTTCGTTCCGGTTCTTGCCGACGCGCAAGTCGACGCACAAGGTTGCGCGTTTCCGGCAAGTCAACCTCAACCGGCCGGCGGCCCATCACGATGCCCTGGAATTCCCGGACGGAAAGATTGTCCTGGTGACCGATCTTTGCGAGGGCCAAAGCGCGACGGTGTTGCAGCTGCCGAGTGCCGGGCGCCCGGTGGAAGATCAGGGCAAGAGCGAAGCGGCGCAAAACGAGCCGCTTATCGCCTAGAGCCGGTGCGGCAAAACAAGAGAGCCACCGGCTCCCGGTGGCTCTCCATGAAATTCGACTGCCGTTGACGCCATGAGCGCAGTCAGCGGTCCTCCCATTTCGGCTCGCGCTTTTCGATAAACGCGTTCAGCCCTTCCTCGGCATCGCGCGCCATCAGGTTTTCGACCATCACTTCCGAAACGTATTGATAGGCAGCGTCCAAGCTCATCTCAGCCTGACGGTAGAATCCTTCCTTGCCGATCTTGACGATGTGGCTGGATTTGCCTGCAATCTTGCGCGCAAAGGCGAGGGCTTCCTCGCGTTCCTTGCCCGGGCTGACCACCCGGTTGATCAGCCCCATGCGGTAGGCGTGGTCTGCCGTAATGGCGTCGCCGGTGAGCAGCATTTCCATGGCGTGCTTACGCCCGATATTGCGCGAGAGTGCAACCATCGGGGTCGAGCAAAACAGCCCAATGTCGACGCCAGGCGTGGCGAATTTTGCG
>DATBTA010000071.1:0-3072 GCA_036559505.1 Pseudolabrys sp.
GATCCGGGCGGCGAAATCTGGATCGTCGAGATCAAGTCTTCGATCGTGGACTTCCGCAGCGACCAGAAATGGCAGGATTATCGCGCCCATTGCGACCGCCTGTTCTTCGCCACCACGGTCGAGGTGCCGTGCGAGATTTTCCCACCGGACACCGGTCTCATCGTGGCCGATGCCTTTGGCGCCGAATTCAAATGCGAGGCTCCCGTCCACAAGCTTGCGGCTGCGACACGTAAATCGATGATGTTGCTGTTTGCGCGCGCTGCGGCAATGCGGCTGCAATCGCTCGCGGACCCGACCGGGCCTTACGGGGACGTGAGCTGACGATCAGCGCGGCGCACGCTTGGCCAGAATACGCTGCAACGTGCGTCGGTGCATGTTGAGCCGGCGTGCCGTTTCCGAAACGTTGCGGCCGCACAACTCATAGATCCGCTGGATGTGCTCCCAACGCACGCGATCGGCCGACATTGGATTTTCCGGCGGTTCGATCTTGGCATTGTCCAGCGCCAGCAGCGCCGCCACGACGTCGTCGGCATCGGCCGGCTTCGCCAGGTAATCCACCGCGCCGAGCTTAACGGCATTCACTGCGGTAGCGATATTCCCGTAACCGGTGAGAATGATGGCGCGCGCGTCAGGCCTACGATTCTTGAGCGCAGAAATCACGTCAAGGCCGTTGCCGTCATCGAGCCGCATGTCGACCACGGCGTACGCCGGCGCGGCCTTCTCGACCTGCAGCAGGCCCTCGGCGACCGAATCCGCAGTTGTGACAAGGAACCCGCGTTGCTCCAGCGCCTTGGCCAAACGTTGCGAAAACGACTGATCGTCCTCCACGATCAGCAGCGATCGCTCACCAGGGATTTTAATCTTGGCCGCCGGGTTGGCGGTCTCACTGATCATGGCGTCCACGATGTCACCTCGACAATCTACGTTTCTACGTTTGCGCGTATCGTACCGCGCGGGGCCGTTCAATCACACAGCAAAAATTAGTGATCGGAGTGGATCTCAAACCGTTGCGAACGTTAACGGCCGCTCGAAATCGCTGCGACTCCAATGGAGTCGGACGGTTGCGCCGCGGTCGGGCGCGGGCCGGTTTTCAAGCGAAAGGGTGGCGCCCGCGCGTTCCAACAGCGTCTTGGCGATGAAGAATCCGAGCCCCAGGCCTGCCGGCTCGTCGCCGCTATCTTGCGGGTGCCCGCGACGGCTGGTGACGTAAGGTTCCCCGATCCGCCCCATGATTTCTGGCGCAAATCCGGGGCCGTCGTCGCTGATGGTCACTTCGACGGCATCGTCGGTCCAGCGTGCGTCCACCAAAACGCGATCGTTGGCGAAGTCGACGGCATTTTCCAGAAGATTCCCGAGACCGTACAGAATTGCCGGATTGCGGGCGCCGACCGGCTCGGAGCCGAGATTGTCGGGCGCTTTCACCTCGATGCTCACACCGAAATCCCGATGTGGCGCCACCACTTCTTCAATCAATGTGGTAAGCCGCATGCGGTCGAAGGGCTCGCCGCTACCGCCCGCGGATAATTCCGTGATTTTTGCCAGGATGTCCCGGCACCGAGTCGCTTGCTCACGCAAGAGCCGCACGTCGTCACCGTGCGGTGCGTTGGGCGCGATCGCGCGTTCAAGCTCTTTTGCGATCACCGAAATAGTCGAGAGCGGCGTGCCGAGCTCGTGGGCGGCGGCGGCGGCGAGGCCGTCAAGCTGCGAAAGGTGCTGCTCGCGCGTCAGTACCAGCTCGGTCGCGGCCAGTGCGTCCGAAAGCTGACGCGACTCTTCGGTGATCTGCCAGGCATAGACACCGATGAATCCGATCGCGAGCAGGATGCAGAGCCAGACACCCATCATGTAAATCGGCGGCAGCTGCAGTGGGTCATCGATGTCCCAAGGCAACGGGTAGTGCACGAAAACAAGAACCGTGGAGCAGACCACGGCAAAGCCGCCGAGGATCAATGTGAAACGGGGTGGCAGCGCGGTCGCCGACAACAGAACCGGACCGAGAAAAAGAAATGCGAAGGGATTCTGCAACCCTCCGGTCAGAAACAGAAGCACCGCCAGTTCGGCGATATCGAAGGCTAGCAGCCAAGCCGCGCGGTCGGGTTCGAGACGCTGTGTAATATGAAAGCGAAGCCGTAACGCGACGTTGAGCCATGCTGCCAGTGCGATCACGCTAAGGCAGGCGTAGATAGGCAGTTCGAACTCCAGACCGTAATAGACGATGAGCACGGCGGTTGTCTGGCCGATGATCGCAAGCCAGCGCAGCCGGACAAGCGTATCGAGACGCACGTTGCGGTGCGGGTGATCCAGGGCAGGTCCGAGCGCAGGCATGCAGACAGTGTAAAGTCTGGGCGGGTTCTATTGAAGTGCGCCGACGGCGCAAGGAATCGACCCTTGCGCTTTCTGCGGCGGGGCGTCACATCTGCACCCTTATGGACGTGCAACAAACGCCTGCAATTGCCGTCGAACGCCTGGTCAAGCGCTACAAGGGCGTGGAGGCGGTCAATGGCATTTCCTTTCGCCTGGCGGCGGGCTCGATTACAGGGCTGCTGGGCGGCAATGGCGCCGGCAAGACCACGACAATTGCGATGATTATGGGGCTCGTCAGCCCGACGTCCGGCATTGTCAAAGTGCTGGGCGCAGAGATGCCGCGCGAGCGGTACCGCGTGCTGCACCGGATGAATTTCGAAAGCCCGTATGTCGACATGCCGATGCGCCTGACGGTGCGTCAGAATCTTTCGGTCTTCGCACAGCTCTACGCTGTGCCGGATATCGGTGAACGTATCGCAAGCCTTGCCGCCGAGCTGGATCTGACCGAGTTTCTCGATCGGCCAACCGGCAAGCTTTCCGCCGGGCAGAAGACGCGCGTCTCGCTGGCGAAGTCACTCCTCAACAAGCCCGAGGTTCTGCTGCTGGACGAGCCGACCGCTTCACTCGATCCGGACACGGCGGATTGGGTGCGCACACGCCTTGAGCAATACCAAGCCGAAAATGGCGCAACGGTTCTGCTCGCCTCGCACAATATGAATGAGGTGGAGCGGCTGTGCGAGCGCGTGATCATCATGAAAAAGGGCCGGA
>DATBTA010000072.1:0-7054 GCA_036559505.1 Pseudolabrys sp.
AAGCCCAATTGGTTTGCCGGGCACGGAACCGGTTGGCCCCGCAATGCCTGTAATCGAAACGGCGAGGTCAACCGATGCATGGGCTAGGGCGCCTTTGGCCATTTCCTCAGCGCATTCGGTGCTGACCGCACCGTAGACATCGATCGTCGCCGGCGTTACGCCGAGCATCTGATGTTTGGCCTCATTCGAATAGGTGACAAAGCCGCGATCAAGCACCGCCGACGAACCCGGAATTTCGCTGATCGTTGCCGCAACCAGGCCGCCGGTGCAGGATTCCGCTGTTGCGAGCGTCAATTTCTTCCGTGAGCAGATATCGAGCAGCGCCTTCGCAGCATCTATTGCGGATTGATCGGCCATACTATTCCCAAGGCAGACGGATCGTTGCCGTGGCGTAGGCCGCGATGCCTTCGCCGCGGCCGGTGAAGCCGAGCTTTTCGCTTGTAGTCGCTTTCACGCCGACGCGCTCGACACCGATCCCGGCAAGCCTGGCGATGTTTGCCCGCATCGCGTCGCGGTGCGCGCCGATGCGCGGGGCTTCGCATACAACCGTCAGATCGAGGTGCGCTATGCGACCTTTCCGGGCGCGCACACGTTCGACGGCAAAGGCAAGGAAGCGGTCGGATGAGGCGCCGCGCCATTGCGGGTCACTCGGCGGGAAATGGGCTCCGATATCACCGTCGGCGAGTGCGCCGAGAATTGCATCTGTCAGCGCATGTAAGGCGACATCGGCATCCGAATGGCCGGTGAGGGCATGCGTGTGAGCGATCCGGACTCCGCCGAGCATCACGTGATCGCCTGGACCGAAAGCGTGAACGTCGAGACCGGAGCCAGTCCGTACGTCGCCGAGCATGGCGGATTGCGTCGCCTCGGCGCGCGCGAAATCTTCTGGCGCGGTGAGCTTGATGTTGCCGGGCTCGCCGGCGAACACGCTCACGGTCATGCCGGCCCATTCGGCCAGCGCGGCATCGTCGGTGAAATCGTTGCGGCCCTTCTCGGCGGCGCGGCGATGAGCGTCGAGCAGGGCATCGAAGGCGAAGGCTTGCGGCGTCTGCACCAGGCGTAGAGGTCCTCGATCGATGGTTTTTTCGATGGTGCCGTCGGGCCCGACACGTTTAACCGTGTCGGTCACGGGCAGCACCGGGATGGCCGCGCCTGTCTTTGCCGCAGCTGCAATCGCCCGGGCGATCAGGTCGGCGCTGGCGAATGGCCGGGCGGCGTCGTGGACAAGGACGATATCGGGCGAGCGCGACGAAAGGGCCTCGAGGCCCGCGCGCACCGATGCCTGTCGCGTCGCGCCGCCGAAGACCGGGGGCAGAATTCGGATGTCACGGGTATGTTCGCGGACGAGGTCGATGTCGTCCTTGCGGACGACGGGCTGCAGCGCGCTGATGGCGGGGACGCTGGCAAAGCCCAACAATGACCGGCGGAGCAGGGACGCTCCTCCGATTTCGCGGAACTGTTTGGGCATGTCGCCACCTGCGCGCAGGCCCTGACCGGCGGCCACCACAACAGCTGCGACTTGCGGCATTTGCGTCTCCAAAGACCGTTGCCTTTACCGCGTTATTTCCGTTCCGCAAACGCAGCGATTTTCGCCGGCCGCGGATGAACAATTTTTTGCAGTGCAGCACTTGCTTTGCGATTGCAGTTGGCTAAAGTGTGTGCATCGCGACAAGTCGCCTAAATGGTAGGCAATAGGAATAAGGCTTTGGGCTACAAGAAGTTTCTGACCAAGGAACTGGACATCGGGTCGAAGCAGACGCCGAACCGTGTGATTTTGGCGCCCATGTCCGGAATTACCGATACGCCCTTCCGTCGGCTGGCCGAAGCACTGGGCGCCGGCCTGGTCGTGTCCGAAATGACGGCATGTGCCGGCCTTGCCCGCGGGGATCGGGAGGCCGCTGTGCGCAGCGACGGGCGGGGCGTCGATATCCATGTTGTCCAGCTAGCGGGGTGCGAGGCGCGTTGGATGGCTGAGGGCGCCCGGATCGCCGAGGCGCAGGGCGCCGACATCATCGATATCAACATGGGTTGCCCTTCCAAGCAGGTCACCAACGGTGCGTCCGGGTCGGCGCTTATGCGGGACCCGGATCATGCACTTGGTCTGATCGAGGCGACGGTCGCCGCGGTTCAGGTTCCGGTGACCTTGAAAATGCGGCTTGGCTGGGACGCATCGGCCATGAACGCGCCCGATCTCGCCCGCCGCGCCGAGGCCGCGGGGGTCCGGCTCATCACGGTCCATGGACGCACGCGTTGCCAGTTCTACAGCGGCACCGCCGACTGGGTCGCGGTTCGCGCCGTCAAGCAGGCGGTGTCGGTTCCCGTCGTCGTCAATGGGGATATCGAATCCTGCGACGATGCAGTCGAAGCCTTGGCGGTCTCTGGCGCTGACGCCGTCATGATTGGGCGCGGCGCGCAGGGCCGCCCGTGGCTACCAGGCCAGATCGCGCGCTACCTGGTGACGGGCGCGCGCGAGCAGGCGCCATCGTTGGCGGATCAGCACCGGCTGATCGATGGCCTCTACGATGAAATGCTGGACCACCACGGCCTGACGATCGGCCGGCGGCATGCGCGCAAGCACCTTGGCTGGGCGCTCGATCAGGCGGCGGCGAGCGCGGCTGCTCCGCCAGAAATTCTCAAGAATCATCGCGGACGCGTTCTCACCGCCGACGAGCCGTCTCATGCGCGCCGCTATCTCGCCGAAGCGTTCGACGATTTTGCCTGGAGAGCGGCGGCATGACGCGCGCACAGGCAGTTGCTGCGATGGTGAATACACCGGCTGACGCAATGCTGCACGCATTGCCGCATCCGGTGATCATGGTATCCGCGGACGGCAAGATTGCCGACGCAAATGTCGCGGCAGAGCAATTCTTCGAGGCATCGACGGCCATGCTGCGCCGGCATCTGCTGCGCGAGCTCGTGCCGTTCGGCTCGCCGCTCCTGACCTTGATCGAGCAGGTGAGGCAGCGCGGAGCGGCAGTCAACGAATACAAGGTCGATCTGGCAACGCCCCGCAATCCCGGCGAGCGCCTCGTCGATCTCTATGTCGCGCCGTTGCCCGAATACACCGAGCACGTCGTCGTCATGCTCCAGGAGCGGACGATCGCCGACAAGATGGATCGCCAGCTCACGCATCGGGGCGCCGCCCGCTCAGTGATTGCACTGGCTGCCATGCTGGCGCACGAAATCAAGAATCCTTTGTCGGGCATTCGCGGTGCGGCGCAGCTTCTAGAGCAGTCGGCTGGCGACGAGGACCGGTCGCTCACCAAGCTGATCTGCGATGAGACGGATCGGATCGTGAAGCTCGTCGATCGCATGGAAGTCTTTGCGGACGAACGGCCCATTGACCGCGAGCCGGTCAACATTCACGTCATTCTTGATCACGTCAAAAGGCTCGCGCAATCGGGTTTCGGCCGGCAGATCAAGTTTGTCGAGGAATACGACCCGTCGCTGCCGCCGGTTCTCGCCAATCGTGACCAGCTGGTGCAGGTCTTCCTGAATCTCATCAAGAATGCCGCCGAAGCGATTGGCCCCGAAGCGGTGGAAGGTGAGATTCAGCTGACGACGGCGTTTCGTCCGGGCGTGCGGCTTGCCGTCCCGGGCAGCAAGGCACGCGTCTCGTTGCCGCTTGAGTTCTGCGTGAAGGACAACGGGCCGGGCGTTCCGGAAGACCTAATGCCGCATTTGTTCGACCCGTTTGTCACCACGAAACCCAGCGGGAGCGGGCTTGGCCTTGCGTTGGTCGCCAAGATTGTCGGCGATCACGGCGGCATTATCGAATGTGAATCGCAGCCGCGACGAACGATCTTCCGCGTCCTGATGCCGATCTACAGCGGCGATGACGACGTCGCCGAGAACGTTTTGCCGGCCCACCCGTGAGACCAAACATGCCAACGGGAAGCATCTTAGTAGCCGACGACGACGCAGCGATCCGGACTGTGCTCAACCAGGCCCTGTCACGGGCCGGTTATGAGGTTCGCTCGACCGGGAATGCCGCCACGCTGTGGCGCTGGATTACGCAAGGGGACGGCGACCTGGTGATTACCGACGTGGTCATGCCGGATGAAAATGCATTCGACCTCATCCCCCGGATCAGGAAGGCCCGTCCCGATCTTCCGATCGTGGTGATGAGCGCGCAGAACACATTCATGACGGCGATCCGCGCGTCGGAGCGCGGCGCCTATGAATATCTGCCGAAACCTTTCGATCTCAAGGAACTGATTTCGATCGTCGGGCGCGCCTTGGCAGAGCCGAAGGAGCCGCGGACGGCGCCGCCGAAGAACGAAGACTTAGAGGGAATCCCCCTCGTTGGCCGCTCGCCGGCGATGCAGGAGATCTATCGCGTTCTCGCGCGGCTGATGCAGACCGACCTCACCGTGATGATTTCGGGTGAATCCGGCACAGGCAAAGAGCTGGTCGCGCGCGCTTTGCACGACTACGGCAAACGCCGCGCCGGGACTTTTGTCGCCATCAACATGGCAGCAATCCCGCGTGATCTCATCGAGTCAGAACTGTTTGGTCACGAGAAGGGCGCCTTCACCGGCGCCAACAGCCGCAGCGCCGGCCGGTTTGAGCAGGCGGAGGGCGGGACACTGTTCCTCGATGAGATCGGCGACATGCCGATGGAGGCGCAGACCCGGCTGCTTCGCGTGCTTCAGCAAGGCGAGTACACGACCGTCGGCGGGCGCACGCCGATCAAGAGCGACGTCCGGATCATTGCGGCAACCAACAAGGACCTGCGGATCCTGATTCAGCAGGGCCTGTTCCGGGAAGACCTGTTTTTCCGGCTGAACGTGGTGCCCTTGCGTCTGCCGCCTCTGCGGGAACGCGCCGAAGACATTTCTGATCTGATCCGGCACTTTTTTGCACAGGCGCAACGCGAAGGCTTGCCGCCAAAGCAGATTGACCAGGCCGCGCTGGAGCAGCTCAAGCATCACCGGTGGCCGGGCAATGTGCGTGAACTGGAAAATCTTGCTCGCCGGCTTGCGGCGCTCTATCCGCAGGAAACGATCACGGCGGCAGTCATCGAGCAGGAGCTATCCCAGCCGACGGCGCCGATTGGAGGGAGCGAGCCACGCGCGGGCGATAATCTCAGCGGCGCGGTCGAGCGCCACCTCGCCGCCTATTTTGCTGAATTCGAGGATGGGCTGCCTCCGGCGGGGCTCTATCATCGCATTCTGCGCGAGATCGAATTTCCGCTTCTGACGGCCGCGCTTGCAGCCACGCGTGGCAACCAGATCCGGGCCGCCGATCTTCTGGGAGTGAACCGCAATACCCTGCGCAAGAAGATCCGTGATCTCGATATTCAGGTGTACCGGGGCAGCAACTGAACCCGCTTACTGTTTTCGCAGATAAACAAACCAATAAACGGCGCCGATCATGATCGACCCGCCGATAATATTGCCGATCGTAACCGGCAACAGATTGCCAACGAAAAAGTTGTTCCACGTCAATCCCGGAAAATCGGATGCTGTCTTGCCAATGGCAGTCCAGAAGGACTGTGGAGCGCCGGCCTTGATGAACAGGCCCATCGGAATGAAATAGATATTCGCGATGCAGTGTTCGAAGCCGGCCGCGGCAAAGGCAGCGATTGGCGGGACAGCCGTAACAACCCGATCGATGTTTGTGCGCGCGCTGAAACACATCCATACCGCGAGACAAACAAGGGCATTGCACAAGATCCCGAGCGTCAACGCCGGGATAAATTCCAGTGAGGCCTTAGTATTTGCAGTATTCAATGCAACCAGTCCAACAGCGCCGTCGCCGAACGTGTACTGCGTCGAGTAAAACACGAGCACGGCAGTTGCAATCGCCCCGACAAAATTTCCGGTGAAGGAAAGAACCCAGTTGAGCAACAGCGCTCGTGTTTTAACTTTTCCGCTGGCCCAGGCCATGACGATGAGATTGTTGCCCGTAAAAAGCTCGGCGCCGGCGATGATCACCATAAGAAGGCCGACTGAAAATACGAGGCCCGTCAGCAGGCGGGCGACACCGTAAGGCAGGCCCGCGCCGGCCGTGACGGTCGTTGCGAAAATTGCGCCGAACGAAATGAAGGCGCCCGCGAGCACGCTCAGCACTAGGACAGTTACCGGGTCCGTGTCGGCCCTTTTGACGCCGCTTTGTTCGGCACGCACGGCCATGCTTGCCGGCATGATCGCGTCGAAGGTAATTACTTGTGGCGCAACGCCCTCATCCGGAGGCGGCTTGTGCTTCATTGCGTTGCTAACCGCCTGCACCCGTGGCCGCGAGAATGCCGACAATCTGCACCGCTATGACTTTCACGATCGTCATCGATGGAAAGATCATCGCGTAGCCGATATCGGGTCGCTCGGTCGGCGCCATCTTGGTCGAATAAACAAGAATG
Organism: Pseudolabrys sp.; assembly: GCA_036559505.1. GTDB lineage: Bacteria > Pseudomonadota > Alphaproteobacteria > Rhizobiales > Xanthobacteraceae > Pseudolabrys. The sequence goes on from DATBTA010000072.1 coordinate 6,362, forward strand.
GCCGGATTTCCGGTGGCGCCGGATGCGACGCCGACAAGATCGTCATATGGAATTTTCATAAGGTAGTAGCCGACGACCAGGACGATAAGCACGGTTGTCAGCAGGATTGCGATGCCGATAAAGAACATCGTGAATCCGGATTCCGCGATCGTTCGCACAAAAGGCTGGCCGGCGTTGACGCCGACCGTGGCGAGGAACATCGCCAGTCCGAAATTGCGAAGAACGATGTTCGCCGGCAGTGGCATCGTCCACAGCATGGGTCCGGTCCGCCGCAATTTGCCGAGGATAAGGGCAACGATCAGCGGGCCACCGCCAATGCCGAGTGTCACTGTGCCGACACCGGGAATTGGAATCGGAATGAGCCCGAGCAACACGCCGAGGACCATGCCCAGTCCGAGCGAGACGTAGCTGAATTCGGCGGCGGCTTTCACGGTGTCGCCGAAATGTTTTCGCACATCGTCGCGCCGGTCCGGCGGCATCAGCACGCCCACGCGGTCGCCGAATTCCAGCATCAGGTCTGGAGTCGGCACCAAGTCTGCGTCATACCGCCTTACGTGCAAAATATGTGCTGGAAAGCCGGCAGGCATCGGAAGGCGGGCGAGGGGCACGCCGACCACGCCGGCCTTGCCGACGAAGACGCGGATGTAATCGAGATCACCGCGGTCTTTTGCCAAGCGGCCAGGTTCAAGTTTA
>DATBTA010000073.1:0-4843 GCA_036559505.1 Pseudolabrys sp.
GAAATCTATCTGGGGACCGACTGACCATGGCGATCCTCGACGTTCAGGACATCCACACCTATTACGGCGACGCCTATGTACTGCAAGGCCTGTCGCTCCAGCTCGAGCAAGGGCACATCCTCGGCCTGCTCGGCCGCAACGGCGTCGGTAAGACAACTTTGGTCAACTCGATCGTCGGGTTCAACCCACCGCGGCGTGGCAAGATCATGTTCAAGGGCAACGACATTACACGCTCGGCATCGTTCGAGACCGTGCGCAGCGGCATGGGCCTCGTCCCGCAGGGGCGCCGCGTGTTCCCGACCCTGAGCGTCGAAGAGAACCTGCTGGTCGCCGAAGGCCACACCGAGCGCCACGGCTGGAATCTGCAGCGCGTGTACAAACTATTTCCGCGCCTGCATGAACGCCGCAACCAGCGAGCCAAGACGCTCTCGGGCGGCGAGCAGCAAATGCTGGCGATCGGCCGCGGGCTGATGACCAATCCCGACTGCCTGATCATGGACGAACCTTCAGAAGGATTGGCGCCGATCATTATCCAGGGCCTTTGGGAAGCGATCAGCACGCTGAAGAAGGAAGGCCTTTCGATACTGCTCGTCGAGCAGAACGCGCATCTTGCACTTAAGCTCGTGGACTACGTGCACGTGATGAGCAAAGGCCAGGTTGTGTACTCCGCTAAGCCCGAAGAATTGCGTGCCAACGACGAGATCAAGGCCAGCTATCTTGGTATCTAGCGGCTGGTCCTCATAATCCGGATTGTGCGACCGGCTTGCCCAATTGCGCAGGTGGGCACGGTCATCCCATGCCATTCGGGCTTTACATCGAGGAATGGCTTAGCCGATGATGGGCGCGGTCGGGGCCGCCATGGTGGGGCAAGCGGCCCGCAACGGACATCGCGTCACATCAAACGCGATCAATTAAAATGTAAGCCCAAAGCACGGGCTGCAAAGGGAGGAATGCATGTCTCGCAAGATCACCCGTCGTAAATTTATGGCCACGACTGCCGCCGGCGCAGCGGCGGCTGCGGTCAAATTTCCAACACCGGCGATTGCACAGGCGGCGCCATTCAAGCTCGGCCTGCTCACCGTAAAAACTGGCCCGCTCGCGCAGGGCGGCATCCAGATGGAACAGGGCGTTATCACGTACCTGAAGGAGAAGAACTACACGATGGCCGGCCGCAAGGTGGAGTTCTTCTCCGCCGACACCGGCGGCAATCCCGCCGGCACCAAGACCAAGGTGCAGGAGCTGGTTGAGCGCGACAAGGTCGACACTATCCTCGGACCGCTCGCGGCCTTCGAGCTGCTGGCGATCACCGACTACATCGCGCAGAACAAGATGCCGCTGCTGAGCCTCGCCGCCGCCGAGGACATGACGCAGCGCCGTCCCAATCCATATTTCATCCGCGCCTCAGCCACCTCTGCGCAGGCCATGCATCCAATGGCCGACTACGCCGCCAAGGAATTGAAACTGAAGCGCGTCATCTGCATCTCCGAAGACTTCGCGTTCGGCCACGAACAGATGGGCGGCTTCCAGCAAACCTTCGAAGACAACGGCGGCAAGATCCTCAAGAAGATCTGGCCGCCGCTGGTCACACCGGACTACACGCCTTATGTCGCGCAGATCAGCGATTGCGATGGCGTGTGTCAGGGTTTTGCCGGCTCGAACCCGCTGCGCTTCATGAAAGCCTATGACAGCGCCGGCCTGAAGTTCCCGGTTGTCTCCGGCGAAACAGGCGGCGACGATGCTTTGCTCAAGAGCTTCGGCGACGAGGCGATCGGTCTCATGAGCTGCATCCCATATACGCTCGATCTCGAGACCGACGGTAACCATCGCTTCGTCGAGGGCATGTTGAAGAATTTCAACACCGTTCCGGGTCAGTATGCCGGCTTGCTCTACGTTAACTGCCAGGTGGTTGAAGCCGGCCTCAAGGCGCTCAACGGCGACTCCAGCGACAAGACCAAGCTGGTGGCAGCGATGCGGGCGGTCAACCTGACTGACACGCCACGCGGCCCGGTCAAGTTCGATCATTTCGGCAACGTGATTGGCGACTTCTACGTCCGGAAGCTGGGCAAAGAGGGCGCCAAGTACGGTCTGAGCCTCTGGAACAAAACCGTGAAGACCTACCACAACGTCGGCCAGTTCTGGACTTACGACGAGAAGAAGTTCCTGGCGCAGCCGGTCTATTCGCGCGACTACCCGCCGCTCAAGCAATAACAAAGCAGGCGGGCACCGCTTGCGCGATGCCCGCCGCTCGCGGGGTAACGAACGAGCGCGGGAAACCAATAGCCATGTCATCCTGGCTGCTGCTGACAGTCAACAGCGTGACCTTTGGTGGCCTGTTGTTCCTGCTGTCGGCAGGATTCTCGCTCATCTTCGGACTGATGCGCATTCCGAACCTCACGCATGGATCTCTGTTCATGCTCGGCGCCTATATAGGCGCGACTTTCGTTGGCGGCATGCTTGGAGTAGCATTTAACTTTTGGCTGGCCGCGTTATTTGCCGCACTTCTGGTCGCAGCATTCGGTGCGGTGCTAGAGCGATTCCTGTTGCGTCAACTGCCCGGCCAGCAATTGGCGCAGGTGCTGGTGACACTCGGCGTCTCGTTCATCGCCGCCGATTTCTGCCTGATGGTGTGGGGCGGCGATCCGATCAACGTTGCAACTCCCAAAGAATTGAGCGGCTTTCTGCGCGCCGGGCCACTGAATGTCCCCTACTACCGGCTAACGATCATCGTCATCGCGGTCATCGTCGCGATCGCGCTTTGGCTGCTGCTCGATCGCACCCGCCTCGGTGCCATGATCCGCGCGGGTGTTGACGACCCGGACATGGCACGCGTGGTCGGCATACGGGTATCGCGGTTGTTCACGATTGTCTTTGCGCTGGGCGCCGGGCTGGCGGCATTCGCCGGCATCATCGGTGGACCCATGCTCTCGGCTTATCCGGGGCTCGACCAAGACATGCTGCCGCTCGCATTGGTCGTCGTCATCCTCGGGGGCACCGGTAGCCTGCTCGGCTCCTTTGTTGGCAGCATCATCATCGGCTTCATCTACAATTTCGGACAGGCGATGTTGCCGGAGCTTGCCTATTTCGTGTTGTTCCTGCCGATGTTGCTGGTACTGCTCCTGCGGCCGCAAGGCCTTTTCGGCCGGCACGTGCCATGAACCCGCGCGCGATCGCCCTGACGGTGGCCGCCGTGCTGCTGTTGAGCGTCCCTTATTGGGTACCGGGAGTCTATTACGTCAACGTCGCAAGCCAGATTCTATTTTTTGCGATCTTCGCTCTTGGACTGAACGTGTTGGTCGGCTATGGCGGCCTGGTGTCGCTCGGCCATGCCGGATTATTCGGCGTCGCCGCCTACGCTGCCGGCTACATGCTTCACCTCGGTCACGGTCACCCGCTTTCAATCATCGTGGCGCTGGTGATCGGAATCGTGTCGATGGCCATGTTTGCAGTTCTATCGCTGCGCTCCACCGGCATCGGCTTCATCATGATTACGCTGGCCCTCGGCCAAATTCTCTGGGGGCTGGCGTATCGCTGGATCAGCGTGACCGGTGGAGACAATGGCATCACCTTGCACGGCCGGCCCGCGCCATTCGGTTTCGAACTCGATACGGCAAATTCGTTCTACTACATGACGCTGGTCATCTTTGTGATCACGATGATCTCTGTTGCGATCTTCGTGCGCTCCCCGCTCGGCGCCGCGCTGATGGGCACACGCGACCAGCCGCGCCGCATGAACGCTCTCGGCTATCATGTGTGGGCCATCCGCTTTTGGGCGTGCCTTTTTTCGGGCCTGCTCACAGCGGTATCGGCAATTCTGTTTGTCTATTACAACCAATTCATCAGCCCGCAGACGCTCGCGCTCACCTCTTCCGCCGAAGTGCTCCTGATGGTGATCTCCGGCGGCGCCGGCACGCTGTTCGGCCCGATCGTCGGTGCCGCACTGGTCGTAGTGGTGAAAAACGTAGTGAGCGGTTACATCGAGCGCTGGAACATGCTACTCGGCGCGATCTTCGTTGCCATCGTCATCCTGATGCCGGAAGGCCTGGTGCCCGGGTCGATGCGACTCTGGCGGCTGCTCTGGCGCAGGCGCGCCAAGGCTGCCGCGGAGGGCAAGCCATGAGCGCGCTCACAGTCAATGGCCTTTCGAAAGCCTTCGGCGGACTGCACGTGACGCTCGGCGTCAATCTCGACGTGCAGCCCGGTGAGCGCCGGCTGATCATCGGCCCCAACGGCGCCGGCAAGACAACCTTGTTCAATCTGATCACGGGCGAACTGACGCCCGATTCCGGCTCGATTGCGCTATTCGGCCGTGACATCACCGCAGTCCCGAGCCGGCGGCGGCCGCACATGGGCATGGCGCGCACCTATCAGATCATCACGCTGTTTCCGCACGATACGATCGTTCACAACGTTTCACTGGCGCTGCTTGGGCTTTTGCCGCTGCGCTGGAGCCCGCTGATCGACATGAGGCGGCAATCCCATATCGTCGAGAGCGCGCGCAAAGCGCTCGAACGCGTCGGCCTTGCGCACATCGCCGAACGGCCGCTGTCGCAGACTTCGTACGGCGAACGTCGCCGCGTTGAGATTGCCATGGCGCTCGCGCAAAACCCGAAGGTACTGCTGCTTGACGAGCCCTTTGCCGGCCTCTCGATCGATGAACGCCGCGACGTGCAACAATTGCTGCTGGCAATCCCGCGCGACGTCACAATTGTGATGATCGAGCACAACATGGATGTGGCGCTGGAGTTCGCCGAGCGGATTACGCTGCTGCATTTCGGAGAAGTCATCGTGGAGGGCAGCCGAGCCGAAGTGGTTGCCGATCCGCGCACGCGGGAGGTCTATCTTG
>DATBTA010000074.1:0-7991 GCA_036559505.1 Pseudolabrys sp.
GTCGGCTCGTTCATGAGCGCCATGGCAAACTCGAGCAGCTTTTGCTGGCCGAACGAGAGGCTCCCCGCACGCAGGAAACGCTTCTCATAAAGGCCCACAAACGACAGCAAATGTTCGGCCCGTTCGATGACGTCCGGGCGTTCGTAGGCGAACATGTCGAAAAAACCGGCCTTTCTGTGCGGAATCGAGATCTGCATGTTTTGCAGACAACTCATCTTGCCGTAGATGCGGGTGGTCTGGAACGTGCGCAGAAGGCCGAGCCGCGCGATTTCCTGTACCCGAAGCTGCGAGATCTCCTGACCTTCGAAGCGGATCGAACCCGAATCGATCGGATGATATCCGACGATCGAGTTGAACAAGGTGGTCTTGCCCGATCCGTTGGGACCGATCAGCCCGGTAATTCGGCCGCGCGGCACGGACAAGGAAACGTTGCGGTTGGCGACGACGCCGCCGAACGACTTGTTCACATTCGTGATCTCGATGATCGCGTCGTTCATTCGGCACCTTCAGCGTGCGGTGCGAGCTCGATCGCACGCGATCGCACTTCGCGTTCCTTCGGTGCAACACGGACACCAAATCGCGCCGGGTATTTTTCCATCAGCCAGCCGACGATGCCCTGCTGGAAATAGACGACGATGATGACGATGAGCAGGCCGAGCGTCACGAACTGCCATCCCAGGAAATAGGTCCAGGTCACTTCCTTGATGACGTGAAAGATGACCGCGCCGACGACCGGTCCCCAGAACGTGCCCTTGCCGCCGAGCAGCACCATCAGGATCATGAAAATATTGAAGGTCGTGGTCGGAAACGCGATGTCGCGCGCATCGATGAAGCCGGTCATGTTGCCGAAAATGGCGCCCGCGATGCCGAGGAAGAACGCAGCGATCGTCCACGCCGTCCGCTTGTAGCGGCGCGTATAGAGACCCATCGCTTCGGCCTTTTCTTCGTCGTCGCGGATTGCATTTATGGCCATGCCGAAATTCGTCGAGTAGAGCCACCGCAGAAAAAGCAGCACGACGAAGGCGAGGGCAAAGAGCAGGAAATAGAAAAACAGCTTTTGCGTCTGAGGAGCCCCCGGAAATACCGGCATCGATATGCCCGAGGCGGCGCCGACCCATTGCCAGGAGGCCACCAGCTCGGCGCCCGCGACCGCCACGCCGAGCGTCCCGATTGCGAAATAGGGGCCGCGCAGTCCGAACACGATCCAGGAGGTTGCGACAGCGAGGATAGCGGCCATGATGCCAGCCGCAACTATTCCGATTGCGAATCCGGTGAAGTACTGGGCGGTCGTGAAGGCAATGTGCGTGGTGCGCGCCCCCGACGTGTACATCCCGACGTCGTAATAAAGGCCGATCTGCACCACCGCGCAGGTGTACATGCCGGCGCCGAAGAAAAAGATGTTGCCGAGCGAGTTGTAGCCCATCTGCCCGCCCAGGGTATCCCAAGTCATGGCAAACACGATCATCAGCCAGAGCACGGCGATCTGGTTGGTGTATGCCGGGAACAGCAACGGCGCCGCGACGCCGACGAGCAGCAGCAAGCCGATGTTGATTGGATGGAGCGACGCGCGCGTCATTGCACGGCCTGCCGCACGCGGAGTTGCTGCAACTGCCGCACCGCCAGCACGGCCAGCAGGAGCAGGACAATGAGTGCCTGCTGGTATTCGGCGCCCAGGATGAATCCGCCGAATTGCTCGAATACGCCCATGCCGAATCCGGCTGCGATCACGCCGGGAAGGTTGCCGAAGCCGGCGGCGGTAACGATGACGAACAGGCGGATCGAATAGGTCGTTCCCATGAACGGCTGGACATTCCAGACCACGGCCACGAGCGCGCCGGCCGCCCCGCAAATCGCCGCGTTCAGGCAGAAGGTGAACGAATAGACCTTCTCGGTGTCGATGCCGAGGACGCGAGCCGCCCTTGCGTCCTGCGCGGTTGCGCGGATCGCCTGGCCCATGCGGCTCTTCTTCATGAAAAGGATAGTGCCCACGGCAAGAATGATCGCGAACGCGAAGCCGACAATGCGGGTCGAGGCAATGGTAATCAGCCCGTCTGCAAACGACAGCGTCGGCAAGTCGGACTGGGCGGATTGCGTGTCGGGACCGAAGGCGAGGTTGAGGCTCTGCTGAATGACAATTGCGATGCCGAACGTCGCCAGCAGCGAGGTGAAAAGGTCGCGGGCAATGACTTTGCTGATGACCGTGCGATAGAGAATCCAGCCGACACCCCACAGCACGACTGCGGCGACCGGCACGCCCAGCAACGGATCAATCCCGTAGCGGCCGAGCGTCCAGGTGATGTAGCCGCCGATCATGATGAAGTCGCCCTGCGCCAGGTTCTTGACGTTCATCACGCCCCAAACAAGCGCAAGGCCATAGGCCGCAAGTGCGAAGATCGATCCGACCAGCAGGCCGTCGATCAGCAGGCCGAGATTGAAGATCGGCATGCCTGCCAGAACAGAAAGATTACCAAGTACCTGTTCCATCGCGGACGTCCCCACCCGTCGTTGAGATGGGCGGCCCTATCGTGTTGCGATCGGGCCGCGCACGGAAGCGAAGAGAAAGCGGGCAGCGAGCTGCCCGCTTCCGTCTTCGGCTAGTAGTGCGCGTCGCGCGGATAGTTCAGCGGTGCGGCAGCAACCTCGGCCGGCGACACGACGATGTACTTGCCGCCCTGGATCTGACGCATGACGATCTCTTTGCCCGGATTGCTGCCATCCTCGGCAAATTTCACGCCGCCATAGAACGTCGGCAGGTCGGTTTTCGTCAGCGCCTCGCGCACCTTCTCGGTGTCGAGCGACTGGGCCCGCTTGAACGCATCGGCCCAGACGTAGACTGCCGCGCTTGCCTGTGCCGTCTGGTAGGGCACGACCTTGTACTCGGGGTGCGCTGCAATCATGGCCTTGTTGTACTCGGCCGCAGACCCGAACATGGGGTCCTTCGCCTTCATGGTCTCATCCCACTGCGTCGGGCAGACGACTCCTTCTGCGATTTTCGGGAAGTCGTTGACGATTTTTGCCGATTCACAGTGCGTGATGCCAATGAGCGGCACGGCCGTCTTGAACTCGCCCATTTGCCGGGCAGCCGTCGCTGCACCTTTTTCATGCCCCGAGATCAGCAGGACATCCGGTTGCAGTGCTTTGACTTTCGTGAAGAAGGTCGTGACGTCGTTGAGGTCTTTCGGCATGCGGTCGTCGATAACCGTATGCATATTGTGTTTCTTGATCTGCTCGATGACGCCTTGCCGGACGTCCAGCGAGAATGCGTCGTCCTGGTAGATCATCGCCACTTTGACGGATGAGGGATTTTTACCCGCTTTCTTGGCGAGGTCAGCCGCCATCTCGATAACCGGCGTCAGATATTTCTCGGACGTTGCAACGATTCCGAACTGATATTTGTAGCCTTGCGTAAAGAGAGATCTGGACGCTGCTTCGCCCTGAACCAGAGGGATTTTGTATTTCTCGACGACCGGCAGGATCGCTTTGGTCAAAGGCGAGCCGTATGGGCCCAGCATGAACTTGACCTTGTCCTGGTCGATCAGCCGCTCGACCAGTTGCGCAGCGCGCGCAGGCGTCGACTCGTCGTCGTAGTATTTTATTTTGAGGTGGTGGCACTTGCCGTCGATCTTGATGCCGCCGGCGTCGTTGATTTTTTTGACGGCGAATTCGTAACCGTTCTTCGTGTTGTTGCCGTTGGCTGCGTAGATGCCGGTGGCCGAAAGGGCGGCCCCGAGGACCAGGTCTTCACACGATTGCGCCGCAACGGGTGCGGGTACATAGGCGAGCGCGGCCGTTGCCAACACGGCTGCAAATCTTGCGCTGTTGTGCATTGGTTGTTCCTCCCATGAAACTGCGTGTCTCCCCCGGCTGGTTGGTTCCAGTCCTTAATAATGGAAAGTATAGCGCGAATATCGGGGCGGACAACGCATAGTAGTGACGGGGGCAGGACACCCTCGCGACCGGTCCCCGGCTAGACCTGTTCTGCGTTGAGATAGGCGAGCCGCGCGCCGCAGAAAGCGCAGATGAGGCCCAGCCCAAGTGCCGCGAGCCCTGCGATAACGTCGACGGTGCCGCCCAGATTGCCGGTCTTGCTCATGATGCCGCCGATCGTGGCAGCCACAAATACGAGCCCGATCAGGAAGCGCTGCGCGAGCCGGTAGATGAATTCCCGCTCGCGGGCCGCCGCGATCAGATAGGCGCCCGCGGCCCAGCCGCCCGCAAAAGCCGCGCCGCCGATCGCCCACCACGCCATGGCCGATACGAATTGTTGCTTGCTCCCGGTTGCGGCATCGCGAAGGACTGCGTCAAGACCAAGCCCGAATACGGTCAGGAGAATGTGCACGACCAGGGCGGCAAAGACGCCGCAGGCAATCGCTGCGGCGTAATGCAGTCGGCGCAGGGTGTCGGTATCCATCGGCTGCCGTTGAAAAGGGGACCGGGAGGTCGGCTCAACGGGCACAATAGCCGATCAAAGCGGGGTGCGCGAATACCCTTTTGAAAGCTGCACGGCGTCGGCGCGATCCCGCGACGGGCCGCCATCGAGACTTGCGTCGATTTCCTGGTCGATGATGTAGCGCGGACGCGACTTGGTCTCAAAATAAATCTTGCCGACATACTCGCCGATGACGGCGATCGCGAAGGTCTGGAACGATGCGATAAGCAGGAACAGCAGCATGACCGACGTCCAGCCTTGTACCGTGTGGCCGGCAAGCCATGTGCCGAAGACCCACACGCTCATACTGATAAAGACGACGAACAGCATGATGCCCATCAGGGCGATCAGGCGGATCGGCCTTACCGACAGCGAGGTGATGCCGTTGACGGAAAGCGCAACCATTTTCGCAAGCGTGTACTTTGTCTCGCCGTGCAGGCGCGGGAGACGGTCATAAGTCACCGTCGCGGTCTTGAAGCCGAGTTGGACGGCCAGTCCACGCAGGAAGACATGCGCTTCGCCATAGCGCGCAAGCGCGCGCAACGCGCGGTCGCTCATCAGCCGGAAGTCTGCGTGGTGAGGAATGACCTCGGCGCCCAGCCAGTTGATCAAACGATAAAAGAAATCGGCTGAGCTGCGCTTGAACCAGCTGTCGCTGGCGCGGTCCCTGCGCACGGCAAACACGATCTCGGCACCGTCGTTGAAATGCTCGACCATCTTCGCGGCGACGGACATGTCGTCCTGCAGGTCCGCGTCGAGGGAGATCGTCGCATCGGCCTTGCCGATCTGCGAGAGGAGACCGGCCAGCAGCGCATTCTGGTGACCGACATTGCGCGACAGCTTGAGTCCGCGGACGCGTTTCGGGCGTGCGTGCGTGATTCTCTCGATCAGGCGCCAGGTCTGGTCGGTGCTGCCGTCATCGACCAGCACGACATAGCTTTTCGATGAGATGGTCTTTGACTTCTCCAGCTTGGCCATGTCGGCAAGCAGATAGGTCAGCGTGTGCTGAATCCCGGCTTGTTCGTTGTAACAAGGGATGACGAATGCAATGACGGGCGCTTTGGCAGCAGTCATGATCAAAATCAGCCGTGGCTTGCGCGGCGAATGGTCCCCGGGCGACCTGTAAATTCGCCGTCACGTGTCGCACGGCCGCGTTAATCCAAGGTATGCCGGCAGCGTTTACAAACCTTTTATTGCTGCGGGCCAGTAAAAGGTGCCAAATCCGCACAGTTCCAAGCGCGTCAAATGCCCGCGAGCTCGCGCATAATGCGGAAAAGGCGTTGCTGGCCCTCGAAGCCGATGCCGGGGCGGTCGGATAGCGAGATCATGCCGGCTTCGATACGGGCGTCGTCGGCAAAGCCGCCGAAGTCGCCGAACACGCCGGGGTAGGACTCCGCCCCGCCGAGGCCAAAGCCCGCCGCCATCGCGAGCGACATCTGGTTGCCGCCGTGCGGGAACATCGCGCTGCGCGGCCAGCCGTGCCCGGCCAGCATATCCAGCGTCTTCGCGTATTGGCCGATGCCGTAGGCTTGCGGCGGATCGATCTGGATGATGTCGCGTCCGGGACGAAAGCCACCGAACTGCACCAGATTTTCGACGTCCTGCGTCGAGTAAAGGTTCTCGCCGGTCGCGAGCGGCGGGGCGTAGTTCTTTGCGAGCTCGGCAAACAGGGTGAAATCGAGCGGGTCACACGGCTCCTCGAACCACCGCAACTTGAAAGGCGCAAGCGCCTTCGCGTAGCGCAACGCTTCCGCACGATCGAATTTGCAATTGGCGTCCACGGCGAGGTGCTCACCTGGTCCGACGACTTCGAGCACGGCCTCCAGCCGCCGGATGTCCTCGTCGAGCGGCAGGCCGCCGACTTTCATTTTCACCATCGTGTAGCCGGCGGCGAGATGACGGCGCATCTCGTCCTGCAGGTCTTTGATCGTCTGCCCCGGCCAGTACCAGCCGCCGCCTACGTAGCAGAACACCCTGTCCGGAATTTTGCCGCCGTTGAATCGCTCGGCGAGCAATACGCGCAACGGCTTGTCGGCAATCTTGGCAACCGCATCCCAGACCGCGACCTCGATGGTGCCGATCGCGATCGATCGTTCGGAATGGCCTCCGGCCTTTTCTCGCCGCATCATGCAGGCGAGAATTTTTGCGGGATCGAGATTGCTGCCGCTTGCGTCCAGAAGCGAGATCGGATCGGCGGCGAGAATGCGGGGAATGAACCGCGCCCGCATCTGCGCGCCGCAGGCATAACGGCCGGTTGAATTGAAGGCGAAACCGCAGACGGGTTTGCCGTTGCGAACAACGTCGGTGATCACGGCGACCACCGACGTCGTCATTTCGGTAAAGTCGAAGCTCGAATTGGCGAGCGTCGACTTGAGCGGGATGGCCGTCTCGCGGATATCGACGATACGCATTCCGCTACGTCAGATAGGGCTTACTGAATTTGCGGGATGTTGGCGTCCTTGATCACCTTGCCCCACTTTTCGACTTCCTTCTTTATATAGGCGGCAAATTCATCCGGCTTGTTGGCGATCGGGTCGAAGCCAAGTTGCGCGCATTTCTCCTTCACGTCGGGGAGAGCCATCGCCTTGACGATTTCCCGGTTGAGCAGCTCGACGATTTCCTTCGGCGTACCCGCCGGCACGAGGATCCCCTGCATCGTTTCGGATTCCTGTCCGCTGACGCCGGCTTCCGCCATGGTCGGCACGTCGGGCAGGGCGGAGGAGCGCTTGGCCGAGGTGACCGCAAGCCCGCGCAGTTTTCCCGCCTGCACCTGCGGTGCGGTCGGCGGCAGTGCAGTGAAGGCGATCGGCGTATGGCCGGCAACCGCCGACTGGATTGCTGGCCCGGCGCCGTTGAACGGCACGGTTGTGAGGTCGAGTTTGAAGGTCAGCTTGAACAGTTCGCCGGCGAGATGCGGCGTCGTGCCGGTGCCCGGCATCGCATAGTTATATTTTCCCGGGTTCTTTTTGATCAGGTCGACAAGCTCCTTGACCGACTTGGCCGGAAAGTCGGAGTGCACCACGAGAATATTGGGCGACGCCGCAGCCAGCGTGACCGGCGCGAAGTCCTTGAAGGGGTCGTAGGGGTTCTTGGCGTAGAGGCTCGGGTTGACCACGTAGCTCGAACTTGCAACCAGGATCGTGTAGCCGTCGGGCGAAGACTTCGCGACCTGCGTCATTCCGATGTTGCCGCCGGCGCCAGGGTGATTTTCGATGTAGAACTGCTGCTTCAGGCTGTCCGACAGCTTCTGCGCGATCAGGCGCGCCATCACGTCGGTCGGTCCGGCGGGTGCGAAAGGCACCACGATCTTGACTGAACGGTCCGGGTAGCCCGCGGCGGCCGGCCAGATGCCGAGCGCGAGTACGGATAGCGTCAAACCGGCGGTGATGAGTTTTATTGTTGAGCGCATTCCTCTCCTCCCAAATTTTTTCATCGTAGCATTGCGCGGGAACGTTGCCAGTGGGGCTTGCATCGCCCGCGCTCACAGGCTGTATTCCGGCGGCTTCGTTCCCTTTTCGTCAGAGGAAATTCAATGGCCGCCCGAAAGATCACCCGCCAGGAC
>DATBTA010000075.1:0-2669 GCA_036559505.1 Pseudolabrys sp.
GTCGCACAGGCAGGCAGCATCGGCTACTGGGTCGGCGAGCGCTTCGCGCGCAAAGGCTATATGACCGCCGCGGTGCGTGCGTTGATCCCGTACAGCTTCTCCACGTTGCGGCTGCACAGGCTGGAGGCAGCCTGCATCCCGAACAACTCGGCATCGGTTCGCCTGCTTGAGAAAACCGGATTCAAGCGCGAAGGCTATGCGCGCGGCTATCTTTGCATCAACGGAGTCTGGCAGGATCACCTGTTGTATGCGCGGCTTAAGGACGACACTGACTGAGCCGGTGCCTTGGGATTGCCGATCTTCACTTGCTATAACGAGACGGGGGAACTGCTTCATATGTGGGACGAGGGATCGTGGTGAAGGGAATCAGACGGGCGGCAACTGTTCCAACGGGGGCGACGGCGTTTATATGCTTGGCGCTGGGTCTGGCGGGCTGTAGCTCGACCAGCGTGTTCAGCACCTCTGCCCTGGATCTGTTCAGCACCTCATCCAAGGCGACGTCCGGCGATGCCGGTGCCGCCGCCGATCGGAACGCCGATGTTGAATGCCCCGGCATCGAAGTAAGGACCGGCGCCGCGACAATGATGATCGGCAGCAAGCCGGGTGAGGGCGAGCCGTCTGCGCTTGACCTGCGTTATCAGGTCACGATCATCCGCACGGCACGCGAATGCCGGGTCACTGCCGGCGTCATGACCATGAAGGTCGGCATCGAGGGACGCGTCATCACCGGTCCGGCGGGTGGACCTGGCACGGTCGACGTGCCGCTTCGGCTTGCCGTCGTGCAGGAAGGTGTCAATCCCAAGACTATCTTGTCGAAGTTTGCGCGCGAGCAGGTGACGGTTGCTAACGCGGTCGATCGCGTGACCTTTACGCACATCGACCCGGAGATTTCATTTCCAATGCCGCAGCCCGCCGCGCTTATCGACTCCTATGTCGTGTATGTCGGATTTGATCCTCTGGGGGCGCCGCAGGAAAAGAAAAAACCGGCGGCGAAACCGAAGCCTCGCGTTGCCCCGAAGCCGCGTCAAAGCTGAACCAGGCGCTACCAGCCGCGCAGGTCGATGATGGCGCGCTTGAGCGCTCGCAGGTCCGTAATCACGTCGCAGGCGCCGGCGGCGCGCAGCTGATCGGCGGTGCTGCTGCCGGCGTGGCTTGCGCCGACGAAACCGATCACCGTCATTCCGGCGGCCACACCGGCGGTCACGCCGACTGGTGAATCTTCCACGACGATGCAGGCCCCGGCCTCGACGCCCATTTTGCCGGCGGCGTGCAGCAAAAGGTCCGGCGCCGGTTTGCCGTTGCGGACGTCGCTTGCCGAAAACAGGTTTGGCTCGAAAAAGCGGATCAGCCCGGTACTTTCGAGGCTGACGCGAATTCGCTCAAGCGACGATGACGATGCGACGCATTTCGGCCCGCGCAGCCACGACAACGCATAGCCGGCATGATGTGTCGGGCGCAGCTCGCTGCGGAAACGGTGCAGGATCGAGTCGGCTACGCTCGCCGCGAAACCGGCCGGTAACTTACGCCCCGTCGCAAACTCCACATCGGCAAACATGTCCGCGGGGCGGCGTCCGGTGAAATAGCGCGCGATCATGTCCGGCGTCACCGGAAAGCCGGCGCGCATAAACTCCTGTGACACGATTGCGGTCGCCAACGGCTCGCTATCAACCAGCACGCCGTTGCAATCGAAGATGACCACTGGGTCCCCCGATGCCTCGGCCGGAAAAAATTCGGCCGTCTAACGCACTGTCCAGACGAATCAGTTGGCGAGGATAGGGACGGAACTTCCGCGCGCAATTGGCGTCGGGCCAGTTGTGCACATCCTAAGACTGGATAGCGGGGATAACTCTACCGGAGGCCGCATAAGGCGATTGCAAATGCCTGACGGCCGCGAGTGCAGCTAGTTCAGCTTCTTGCGGACGTCGTCGATGCCTTTGGCGATCAAATCGGCCGCGAGCCTGCCCTTCGTCTCGGCACTGAGGATCTTCTCTGCGGCGGAGATGGCGGCTTCGGCAGCCGCGCTGCGGACATCGGCGGCCGCCTGCGCTTCGGCCTGCGCGATCTTGGTTTCGGCCATCTTTGTGCGCCGCGCGACAAAGTCCTCGATCCGGGTTTTGGCCTCGACGGCCATACGCTCGGCTTCAGCTTTCGCGCCGGAGATGATGTCCTGCGCCTCGCCTTCGGCGGCCTGGCGCTTGCGCTGATATTCGGCCAGCAACTCCGCCGCCTCGTCCTTGAGCTTGCGCGCTTCGTCGAGCTCGGCCTTGATGCGCCCAGCGCGGTCATCGAGCGACTTTGTGATCATCCGGTGCACGCCGAGATAGCCCAGCATCCCGACGAACAAGACGAAGGCAAGGGCAACCCAGGTTTCCGCCTCCATCAGCATGGCTACGAGCCTTTCAGCGCGTCGGCGACCGCGGCCGCGACGGTCTTTTCGTTGGGCGCCTCGCCGATCAGGCGCTCGACAATCGCGCGCGTCGCGTCCTCGGCGATGCCACGCACATTGCCCATGGCGGCCTGCTTGGTGGCCGCGATAGTTTTTTCGGCCTCAGCCAGCTTGGCATTGAGCTCGTTTTCGAGGGTCTTGCGACGCGTATCCGCTTCCGCGGCCTGCCGTTCGCGCGTCTCGGTCGCGATCGCTTGCGCACGGTTGCGCGCATCGGCCAGGG
>DATBTA010000076.1:0-1772 GCA_036559505.1 Pseudolabrys sp.
CTGAAGAATGACGGCATAGGGATAGAGCGAATAATCGACGAGACGCGACTGATTGAAGATGACCGCGAGTGCGATGCCGCCGACCGCGGCGAGTAGGAAGCCCTCAAAGGTGAGCGTGAGCGTCACCAAGAGCGATTGCCACAGCAGCGGCCCGTCCGCGATCAGCGTCGCCAGCACAAGGCCGGGGCCCGGCAACACAAACGGCGGGATCGCAAAAATCCGCACGACTGCGTGCCAGCAGGCGATAACCAGCGCCAGCACAAGGACCGGAAGCACGACACGAAGTGCCCGCTCGTTCATGACGATGCCCCCGCGGTCATTGCGCCCGCGAGCGCTTCGGCCACCTCCCGGCACAAGCCCCCATACTCGCCCGAGGTGCGGAAGTTTTCGTCACGCGGATATGGTGCCGGAATCGGAATTTCCGCGAAAACGCGCCCCGGACGCGGCGTCAGCACGACAATCCGCTGCGAGAGGTAAACCGACTCGAACACCGAGTGCGTCACGAAGATCACGGTGCTGCGCACGGCCTGCCACACCGCCAGAAGATCATTGTTGAGCTTGAACCGGGTGATCTCGTCGAGCGCAGCGAAAGGCTCGTCCATCAGCAGCAGTTGCGGCTCGGTCACCAGCGCGCGCGCAATCGACACGCGCATTTTCATGCCGCCCGATAATTCCCGTGGGTAACTTTGCGCGAACGCGGAAAGCCCCACGCGGCCGAGCGCCTGCGTCACTGCCCCTGAGTCGTGCTTGCGGGCGAGCTTGATCGGCAGCCGCACATTGGCCGCGACGTCGGCCCAGGGCATCAAGGTCGGCTCCTGGAACACAAACCCGAGCCGCGCTTCGCCTGCCGGCCAGGTCACCGAGCCAAATGTTGCCGGGCTCAGGCCGGAAATGATGCGAAGCACCGTCGATTTGCCGCAACCCGACGGCCCGAGCAGCGAGACGAACTCCCCGTCGCGCACATCAAGATTGAGACCATCGAGCGCAACCGTGCCGCTTTCGAACGTCTTGTCGACGTTGCGCAGCGAGACGATTGGCTGGGCAGACGCGCTCATTTCGGCCGAAGGTCGACGCCGACGCTCTGGTTGACGAATTGCAGCGTAAAGGCGCGCTTGTAATCCAGGCCGCCTTTCACGAGGCCGGCGCGCACCATCTTGTCAAAGAAGCTCTTCCAGTGCGCATCGGTCATGGCGCCAATGCCGAGCTTTACTGAATCACCAGAATCGACGATGCCGTATTCCTTCATCTTGGCGATGGAGTAGGACAGCAAGGCGTCGGTCATTTCCGGATTTTGTTTCTTGATCAGTTCGTTTCCTGGCCTGCTGTCGCCGTAGATGTAGTGATACCAACCGATCGCCGAAGCATCGACGAAGCGTTGTACGAGATCGGGCTTTTTCTCCACCAAACTGCGGCGCGTCTCGATCAATGTCGAGTATGCGTCGAAGCCATGATCGGCCAGCAGGAACACCACCGGCTTGAAGCCGCCCTGGCGCTCGACCGCGAAGGGCTCGGACGTCACGTAGCCCTGCATCGCGGAGTTCTTGTCGGCAAGGAACGGCTGCGCATTGAACGTGTAGGGCTTCACTTTCGATTCGTCGAAGCCGAAGTCGGACTTGAGCCATTGGAAATAGGTCGTCATGCCCTCTTTCGACACGAACAATGTCCGTGTCTTCAGATCCTCGAACTTCGTGACGCCGGGATGCGCGACAAACACCTGCGGATCTTTCTGGAAGCTCGCGGCCACTGCGACGGTCGGAATGTTCTGCGCAACT
>DATBTA010000077.1:0-18317 GCA_036559505.1 Pseudolabrys sp.
CGCGGCGGAGAATTTCCAGGGCCGGATCGAGCATGTCGTACCGCGACTCGGTGAGATACTGATAGCCCTGCGTGAGCAGGCTCACCTCCGGCGCCTCTGGCGGCCAGGTCGCATCGGCCGGCGCAAGCCGCGGATTCTCGAGCTTGAACAGGTGGAATTCGACCTCCAGTCCGGCGAGAAAATCGAAGCCCGCTTTGGCCAAAGTGTTGAGCGCGTCGCGGCAGCGGGCGCGCGTGGAGAAGGGCACCGGCTTGCCGTTGGTGAAATGAATGTCGCACAGGAGCCAGCCGGTCTTGTTCGCCCAGGGCAGAATGCGGAACGTTGTTGGATCCGCGACCATTACGAAGTCGCCGCCGCCCTGCATCTCTTCCATTGCGAAGCCGCCACCCGGCGTGAACACCGGATAGACCGTCCGGTGCGCGGTGTCCTTGGCGAGCAACGTCGTTGTCATAGTGACGCCACCGCGCATCGCGCCTGAGGCCTCGGATGCCAGCAGAGCCTTGCCGCGCAGGACGCCGTGTTGGTCGGCGAATGAAAAGCGCACGACCTCAAGTTTCTCTTTCTTGATAGTGCGCTCGACTTGCGCGGCAGCCTTTGCCTGTGCGTCGCTCCACAGGCTGTGGCGCTCGACGAAAGTGACCGGCTTACGCGAACGCGGGGGCATTCGCCTTAATGCCCGTTAGCCCAGCTTGCGGCCTTGCGTTTTACTGCCTCGGTCTTTTGCCAATAGCCCTGCCAATCGTCAACCGGCCCGATGCCGTCGATCGCCGCCGGCCCGGTGATATTTGCCGCCTTCGTGCGATCAAGCACCATGATCGGCTTTTCGCCTTTGCCCGATTGCTCGATCGCCTGACGCAAAAGCTTGCGATATGCGCTGATCGCCTTGTCGGATGTACCGAGGTGCTCGTTGGTGCGATCTTGAATCGCGCCCATCGACTCGCAGGCCCATTGGTCGTGCACATTGATGTCGGCGCCCATGCCAGTATAGGTTTCGTGCTCCTGCTCATGGGGATCAAAACCGTAGTCGTTGGTCTTGTTCTTGTTCGGGATGTAATCCGGCAACTGATAGAGCTCTAGCCGCTGGCGGCGCATCTCATCCTTATTCACAGGCGAGCCAAAGCTGGTGAAGATCGCGTACCAATAGTGCTTCTCGTCGTCGATCGGCACATGCCATTGCGAGATCGTCATCTCGCGGCTCATCGGAATGATAAAGGCGTTCGGAAACATCAGATTGGTCACGCGCACATGCGTGCTCGCCTCGCTAATCTGCCGCAGCGTGACCAGCCGGAATCCGAATTCGGTCGGCTCGACCTCGATGCGCGGGCGCGTGAACTCGCGCATGATTTGCGACATCGGCATGTCTGAATCGCGCGATGTGTCGCGGAACAATTTTCCGTAAGCCTGGCTCGGGTCTTCGTCGCTGAAAAACCGGTGCAGGAACGAGGTGTGCGCGGGATCGATCCCGACCTCAAGAGACTGCAGCCAATTGCAGTCGATCATACCCTTGAACGCGAACGTGTGGCTGTCGGGCGCGATGAAGCAGTCGAAATGCGGAAATGCCGGCGGCTCCCCCGATCCGAGATAGGCGAACAGGATGCCGCTCTTCTCCACCACCGGATAAGATTTCTGCTTAATGTTGGCGCAGAGATTGCTGTCGTCGGGCTCGGCCGGCGTCTCAAGACACTTGCCGTTTACGTCGAACAGCCAGCCGTGAAAGGCGCAACGCAGGCCGCCATTCTCAAGTCGGCCATATGCGAGATCGGTGCCGCGGTGCGGACAGCGCCGGCCGATCAGGCCGTAACGGCCTTTGTCATCCTTGAAAATCACCAGGTCTTCACCGAACAGCCGGACGGGCTTCACCGGTCGGTTGCCCGAAAGCTCATCGACGAGCGCCGCAGGCTGCCAGTAGCGCCGCATCAAGCCACCCGCCGGTGTGCCTGCGCCGGTCCGGGCGATGAAATTGTTCTGCTCCGCGCTCAACATGGCTGTCCAATCCCTATTTCGGAGCGACTCTATACGAACTCCGGGAAGGACCGGAAGCTTGCCGGACCAGAAGCGAAACGGCCGGCGCAAGGCCGGCCGCTTTTCAAATCGCTGCAGAAAACCAGCCCTAATGGCGCGCGGCCCAGCCCATATCCATGCGGCGGCGCCACGCTGTCTGTCGCAGGCCCATCAGGCGGCTCGCGGCCGTTTTTGCTTCCGCGCGGCTGGCCGCCGCGCACGTGCGATATTCAAGGTCGGAGACCCGCGAAACCAGAGGCTGCTTGCGAAAGAGACGGGCGAACGTGCCAGCGCCACCATTCAGCTTCAGGTCGGCAAGTGAATTTGCAACGTTGCCTGAGTGGCCGAAAGCAACAACGCGGCCGGTCATGGTGTGGCGGACTTCGTAGACTCCGGGGCCGATTGGCGCTTCGACATGATCGCCACTTTGCGCATCGGGAAATCGCTTCCAAGTGCTCCAAGTCTGGACCATGAAAATAACCTCAGTATCACTTTAAAAAGCCGCATCAGGAACGCGACAACTAATCATTGGTTCCGCCAGGTCAACTGGCCCTGTTGATAAACGGGCAATAGAGGCCAGAATTTGGCGAGCGTCCTCGTATTTACGCTAATTACCGCGGTTAATGGCTGCTATTAATGGCCGGGCAGCACCAGCACTTTCGGCTTTGCCGGAAGATTCGCCTTTGACACCACCAGCGATGGTATCTCGGCGACTTCGACATCCCACTCCTGTCGCACGCGTTGCAGGAAACGGTCGAGCGTATAGGCGCTGAAATAGTGCATGGGGATCATCAGCGGCGCTTTCATCGCGTGCAGCACCTCGACCATGCCATCAAGATCAAGCGTGTAGGATCCGTCGACGGGCACCAGCACCACATCGACCCGGCCGATCTCATTGAGCTGCTGCTGCGTGAGCGTGTGGTGCAGGTGGCCGAGGTGCGCGATGCACAGGTTCGCGACCTCAAAGATGAAAATCGAATTGCCATGCCGTTCGGTGCCGCCGTCATAAGTGCGGATATTTGTCGGCACATTGCGCACGCGGACGTCCTTGAACTGAACGTCGACGCGTGCCGGCTTCTGATCTTCGGACCAGCCGCGCAGCACATATTTGATCCTCGGATCGGGCGACAGGCTGTAGTGCGTGGTGTGCGCGTGGTTCATTGTCGCAATGTCGGGCAACACAGTCGGCTTGACGTAATCATTGTAGTCGGTCGCGATGCGCACCAGCTGCGGGCTCTCGATCAGGAACGTCGAGTGGCCGACATAAGTCAGACGTGCCTGACCGCGCTCAAGCGCGGCAAGACGAAAGGCAGCGGGCGTCACGAAGGGCGGCCGCGATGCGACGAGACCGGGGCAGCTCTCCATCATTTCAGGTTTGGCGGGCGAAGGCGCGGCACCTTGCGCTTGCGCCTGCACCACAGCGGCAAAGACAGATGCCGTCGCAATGAAAATTTTCGAAGCGCAATGCATGACATTTACCCGCGCCGATTGAAGGTGCGAGAATCTGCCATGGTTTGACGACGCTTGCCACCGACCTCACGCGCAAATGAAGAGCGGCGCCCGAAGGCGCCGCTGAACGTCGTCCGCGTTGAGCGGTCTAGAACTGCTCGAAATAACGGCGGTCGCGCATCGAGACGATGATGCCCTTCGGCGTGACCACGACCCAGCGGCCGTCCTGCCGCTTGATCTGCTCGACCGGCCCGATGCCCGGCAAGGGCGCACCGGGCACCACTTGGTAGACGTCGCCGTGACCTTGCACGTAAACGAAGCCGTCGCGCGTCTCGCGGATCGTCCAGTCGGTGATGACCGACGGACGACGCGACACTTCCACTGCTGAGCCAGGACGCGCCGGCGGCAACGGTGCCGCGGCCGCCGATGTCGGCGGCACCGTTTGCGGCGGCGTGATCGCGCCGGTGATTTCCGCGCTGCCGCGCGCCAGACGCTCGCTGAGCTTGGCGAATTGGCTGTGCGCCGATTTGTTTGCAACCTCAAAGCTCGCCTTCAGGCTGGCGACGTCCTTGGAAAGAAGCGCGATCGACTGTTGTGCCGCCTTGCTCTCTTCAAGACCTGCAACATCGACCGAAGCGGGCTTGGAGAATCCGCCGGTCATCGTCGCGCCGGCCAGCACGCCAACGGCGGCGGCGATCGCAACCGAAGCGGCAAGCATGGCGTAGCGCCGGTGGCGCGGACGCAGGCGGAGCTGCGGCCATTGTGCACGCGCCGGCGCTGCTTGGGTAATGTTGGTCGGCTCTTCTTTATTATCGATGTCCGTCTTGCTGACCGCCGGTGCGGCTTCGAGGGTGGCTGGCACCTCCGCGACCGGTTCGCTGGCCACGTCCAATGTCGCCGGCGAGAGGGACGGTGAGTCGACCAACGGCAGTTCGGTCTGCCCTTGCTGCGGTGCGTTGTCCGGATTCGCTACCGGATCGCCGCCGGCATTCTCGATCTGCTTGCGCTTGGCCATTGCACTGGTCCTCGATTGGGCGTTCATCAATCGGTAACCATGTTTGGTTACCAACTGGTTACCATTGGCTTGCTGGCAAGCGATCGCGCCTCCTATTCAATCGAGAGGACCTTGCACCGCGCCCGGATAACGTCGCACCGGGCGTCCTTGGGTCCCGCGTGAGATGCCAGCATCGCTGGCATCTCACGCTTAATTCCAATCCGAAAATGTAGCAGCTAGACCGCGACGCCGTTCTCGGCCGCGCGCGACTTGAGCGACACAGCCGGCCGCGCGCCGATGTGCTGGATGACTTCGGCTGCCGCAATACCTCCGAGGCGGGCGGAGGTGCGATGATCCTTGCCGCGCGCAAGACCCGCAAGAAAGCCGGCGGCGAACAGATCCCCCGCCCCGGTCACGTCAGCAACTTGTTCGATGGGCTCGGCGGGGACCGCAACAACGGCATCGCGCGAAACAACGACGCAGCCTTTTTCGCTGCGCGTCACCACCGCGAGCTTGGCCTCACCGCGCAGCGCCTTGACGGCGGTATCGAAGTCGGCGGTCTCATAGAGGCTGTGCAGCTCGCGCTCGTTGGCGAACACTATGTCGACGACACCCTTGCGGATCAGGTCGAGGAATTCCGCACGATAGCGGTCGACGCAGAAGGCATCCGACAACGTAAGCGCGACGCGGCGGCCCGCCTTGTGCGCGATGCCCGCAGCCTTGACGAAGGCCTCCTTAGCCTGCGGCGGATCCCATAGATAGCCTTCGAGGTACGTGACTGCAGCGCTCGCCACCTGCCCTTCGTCGATATCGGCCGGCCGCAAGTCCTGGGCGGCGCCGAGAAACGTATTCATCGTTCGCTCGCCGTCCGGCGTCACCATAATGTAGGAGCGTGCCGTGGACGGACCGGTTATTGCCGGCTTGGTGTCGAACGCAACGCCGGCAGCGCGGATGTCATGGACGAAGCTCCGTCCCAACTCGTCGTCTTTCACCTTGCCGACGAATGCCGCACGGGCACCAAAGCTCGCGACGCCGACAATCGTGTTTGCCGCAGACCCTCCCGAACTTTCGATCGCCGGGCCCATCGCCGCGTAGATTGCTTGCGCCCGCGCTTCATCGATCAATGCCATCGTGCCCTTATTCATGCCTTGGGCCACCAGGAAGTCATCTTCGGCGCGGGCGATCACGTCGACGATGGCGTTGCCGATGCCGAGCACGTCATAGCGGAGAGCGGTCATGTGTTGTCCTCGTGAATAGCGCGCGCACTATATCGAGGCATCGAGCGGCGGCAAGCTTATGCCAATTGCGTGGATGACGGGCGCGTGCCCACGAGCCTAGAGTAGCCACGAGGGAATCACGAAATGTCGCTCGCACGCGATATCACTACCGTCGGCGGCGGCACACTGATGTCGCGGCTTCTTGCTTATATGCGCGATGCCTGGATTGCGGCCCTGTTGGGCGCCGGGCCTTATTCAGAGAGCTTGTTTGCTGTTCTGCAGGTGATCAATTTTTTTCGCCGCCTGTTGTCGGAAGGCGCGCTCAATGGCGCCTTCGTGCCGATCTGGACCAAGCTGCACGGCAGCATAGATGGCGCGGCCAATGCCAACCGCTTCACGTGGCGCGTCCTGCTCATGATGTTCTGTGTGGCAGGCACTATCGCGCTGCTCGGCGTGTTCTTTGGACGCTATGTCATCGCCGGCGTCGCGCCAGGCTTCGATGATGCGCAACAATCTTTTGCTGCGTTCCTGCTGTTCATGGCTGCGCCTTACATCCTGCTTGCGGGGCTCGTCGCGGTGATCGCCGCCGCTCTCAGTGCAGAAGGTCGGGTCGGCGCCGTCGCCATTACCACGGTCTTATTCAATTTGACCATGCTGCTCGCGTTGCTGCTGCTGCCTGACGAACCGATCGAGCGCTATCAAGTCACCTTTTGGGTCGCACTTGCCGTCAGCGTGGCGGGCATGGTTCAGCTTCTTGCCGCGGCCACGTTCTGGTTGATGACGGGAAGGCGGTGGCAACGAGCTCGCTCGCCTGCGCGCGACCAGGCTGGAGCGTTCTTCGGAAGGGCACTGCCCGGTCTGATCGCGACAAGCATCCCGCAACTGAAACTGATCGCCGCAACCGCGATCGTCTCGGCATCGCCCGCCGCGGTCTCGTGGCTCTACTACGCAAATCGCCTCTACGAACTGCCGCTCGGTGTCGCTTCGATAGCAGTCGCGGCCGTGATTGTGCCGCGCATTGCAGGCAGCGTGCATGCCCGCAACGAGAGCCGATTCGGTTCGGCACAGTCCCGCGCCTATGAAATCGCTATTGGACTTTCCTTGCCGGCGGCGACCGGCTTTGCGATCCTGGCAGAGCCGATTGCGCGCGCCCTGTTCGAACGTGGCGCATTCGGCGCCCAAGATACGGCTGCTGTTGCCGCCGCGCTGGCGGCGATTTGTGCGGGACTTCCGGGACACGTGCTCGAGAAGGTATTTGGCGCGGTTTCATTCGCGCACGAGGACACGCATACCCCCATGCTGGCCGCCTTGGCTGGTTTCACCACCGCCGTCATCGGCGGCATGCTGCTGTTTCCAAGGTTTGGGTACGTCGGCGTCGCAGCGGCGATTGCCGTGTCCGGGTGGGTCGGGGCTGGACTGCTCGGTACCCTGCTTTTTCGCCGCCGCTGGCTGCGGATCGACGCCGACGCGCGGCGCCGCCTGCCTCGCCTCTGCCTCGCCGCGATCGCGATGGCCGCCGTGGTCGGTTACGCCAATCATGTGATCGGCGCGGGCGATGTGTCATCGCCCGCACGGCTGGCGATTCTTGCCGCACTGGTCACACTCGGCGTCGCCGTTTACTTCGCCGCGCTGCGATTACTCGGCGTCGTAACGCTCAAAGAGTTAGCCGCCCTGCAACGAAAATCGTAAGGGCCTTGCGCGGCGCGCCTCCGGCGTGGCATGGCTCGGACGCAAGGGAAGAGGACGGACGATGGCGTTCAAGGAACGCGTTTTTTCCGGCGTGCAGCCGACCGGCAACCTGCACCTCGGCAATTATCTCGGCGCCATCACGAAGTTCGTGGCGCTGCAGGATCGCTATGACTGCATCTATTGTGTCGTCGATCTTCACGCCATCACCACATGGCAGGATCCGAACGAATTGCCGCGTGCCACGCGCGAGGTGACGGCCGCATTCCTGGCCTGTGGTATCGATCCGAATAAGCACATCATCTTCAACCAAAGCCAGGTGGCCGAGCACGCCGAACTCGCCTGGGTCTTCAACTGCGTCGCGCGAGTCGGCTGGCTCAACCGGATGACGCAGTTTAAGGAAAAGGCCGGCAAGGATCGCGAGAACGCGTCCGTCGGACTCTACGTTTATCCGAACCTGATGGCGGCCGACATCCTCATCTACCGTGCAACGCACGTTCCCGTCGGTGAGGATCAGAAGCAGCACCTCGAGCTGTCACGCGACATCGCGCAGAAATTCAACAACGACTTTTCGGCGTCGATCCAGGCGCACGGCTTCGGTGAAACTTTCTTTCCGCAACCGGAGCCGATCATCCAAGGTCCGGCAACGCGCGTAATGTCACTGCGCGACGGCTCGAAGAAAATGTCGAAGTCGGAGGCATCCGACTACTCCCGCATCAATCTGACCGATGACGCGGATGCCATCGCGCAGAAGATCCGCAAGGCCAAGACTGATCCGGAACCTTTGCCGAGCGAGGAGAAAGGCCTTGCGCCGCGTCCTGAGGCCGACAACCTGGTGGGCATCTACGCGGCGCTGCAAGGCGTAAGCAAAGCCGAAGTGCTCGGCCAGTTCGGTGGTGGCCAATTTTCAACCTTCAAGACCGCGCTTGTCGATCTCGCCGTCGCAAAACTCGGGCCGATCGGCGCCGAAATGAAGAAACTCGTGCAGGATCCTGTCTTTATCAACTCAATCCTGGCCGATGGTTCGCAGCGCGCGCAGGCGATTGCCGCCGAAACCATGAAGGCCGTCAAGGATATCGTTGGCTTCGTGCGCCGCTAGTTTGCGGCGCGGGATATCCGCCTTGTCGTCTCACCGGGCGGCATGCCACCATTGCCCGCTTGTGCATTCGTCACAGCGCATATGATCGGACGGGAGCGTCGCGACCATGAGCAGCAAGCGCCGCAGCTACGAGGCCGGCCACAAGCGCAAATATCTGGTGGTCATCGACGACACCGAGGAATGCGACCGCGCCGTCTACTGGGCAGCGAAGCGCGCCGGTCGCACGAAGTCACAGATCGTGATGCTGCGCGTGATCGAACCCGGCGATCGCAATCAGCAATGGCTCGGCGTTGCCGACCTAATGAAGGCTGAGGCGCAGGAGGCCGCAAACGCTGCGCTCGATAAATTTGCCGCGCGCGCAAAGAAGATCGCCAAGATCACGCCCGACCGCGTCATTCGCGAAGGCGACACCTCGGAAGAGATCATCAAGCTGATCGACGAAGACGCCGACATCGGTATTCTGGTTCTGGCCGCTGGCACCGGCAAGGAAGGCCCGGGCCCCTTGGTATCGAACCTCGCCAAGACCGCTGGAACGTTTCCAATCCCGGTGGCGCTGGTGCCGGGCCATCTGAGCGACGAAGATATCGACGCTAGTTCCTGATTTGCGGCCATTCCCGGCCAGTTGACCGGAAGGGCCGCAAGCGCCATTTATGCGCTATGATTTAATCACCCGCGGGCCTTGAACCCGTTGAGGCAAGGAGCGATTTCGATGTTCATCCAGACCGAGGCCACGCCCAATCCGGTGACGCTGAAGTTTCTGCCCGGCCGAGCCGTGCTCGAGACCGGCACCCTCGATATGCCGACCAGGGAAGCCGCGGCGCAATCGCCGCTCGCCGCCAAGCTGTTCGATGTTGCCAATGTCGGAGCCGTGTTCTTCGGATCCGATTTCATCGCGGTGACCAAGACCGGCGGTGAATGGCAACAGCTCAAGCCTGCAATCCTGGGTGCCATCATGGAGCACTACATGTCTGGTGCTCCGCTGCTTGCCGGCGACGCGATCCTAGCCGATGCCGCAGCGGATGAATTCTTTGACGCCAAGGACGCCGAGACCGTCGCCACCATCAAGGATCTGATCGAGACGCGTGTACGCCCAGCAGTGGCGAGTGACGGCGGCGACATCACCTTCCGCGGCTATAAGGAAGGCATCGTCTACCTCAACATGAAGGGCGCGTGCTCGGGCTGCCCGTCGTCGACAGCGACCCTCAAGCACGGCATCCAGAACCTGCTCAGGCACTTCGTTCCCGATGTTGTCGAAGTACGGCCGATGTAGGCCCAGTATCTGAGCAATTTTCGACGGTGCCCGGCCCATACGCCGGGCATCGACGTTTTGGCGTTGTTGTGAAGACGTGGCCGGCGCGCTGACAAGCCCGGCCATGACGGTGGTAAACTCAATTCATGCGCGTTCTTGCCATCGATACCGCGCTCGAGGCCTGCTCGGTCGCCGTGCTGGACACCGAGCGCGCGGATTTGCGCGCTCATGAATCATTGCTGATGCAGCGCGGACATGCCGAAGCGTTGATGCCCCTGGTCGCGCGGGTACTCGACCGTGTGCAGCTTGATTTCTCCGCTCTTGACCGTGTCGCAGTCACCACCGGCCCGGGGAGTTTCACCGGTCTGCGGGTCGGCATTGCGGCCGCACGCGGCATCGCGCTTGCTTCGGGCAAGCCAGCGATCGGACTGACGACACTTGCCGCCTTTGCCGCGCCGTTCATCGCGGCCGACGACACGCTCCCGGTCGTGGTCGCGATCGATGCACGGCACGATCATGTGTACCTGCAGGTCTTCGGTCCGGGCGGTCGCACGCTTGTTGCGCCGCGCGTCGCGCCGCTGCGCGAGGCCTTACGTGTTTCGGCGACTGGCGCACCGCGCATCACCGGCACCGCCGCCGCAAAACTGGCAACGCTGTGGCCTGCAGGCGAGCGCCCGCCGACCGCGGTCGAGCAGCGCGGCGCACCCGACATCAATTGGGTCGCGCGCCTCGGCGCCGCAGCGGCAGACACCGGCACACCTCCCAAGCCTTTGTATCTTCGTCCACCCGACGCCCACCCGCAGGATGCTGTGCAATTGGCTCGTCGATGATCGGCTTTATCAGCAATCTGTTCGGCCGCGCCGAACCAAAGATAACCGAGGCGAGCACGCGCGACGCATCCGCGATCGCGGCGCTTCACGGTGGCTCATTTCGCCGCGGCTGGAGCGAGCAAGAGGTCGAAGGCTTGCTTCTTGACCGCCATGTGATCGCACACCGGGCAACCAGCGGCGCAAAGCTAAACGGATTTATCCTGTCACGGCTTGTGGAGGATGAGGCGGAAATCCTTTCCGTCGCCGTCGCCGAGCGGCGACGCGGCCGCGGGCTTGCGCGCGCATTGCTGAACCTTCACCTGCGCCGCCTCGTCGGCCTTGGTGCACGCACCATTTTCCTCGAAGTCGACGAGCACAATGTGCCGGCACTGCGGCTGTATCAGCACGCCGGCTTCCATGAAATCTCACGTCGCCCCGGCTATTATCCCGGTGCCGACGCAACGGCCGCCACTGCGCTGATATTGCGGCGCGACTTGGTCTGAGCGTGCGGTGGACACATGCCTGACACGGCCAATATGATACCGGGGATTGAGTGAGGGACCTGGGCTCTAGAGAGACGCCGACGTGACCGCCGCGAGCAAGCACAGCATCGAGAAGAAAAACATCGAGGCACTATGCGCCGCCAAGGGTATGCGCATGACCGAGCAGCGTCGGGTGATCGCGCGCGTGCTCGCGCAGTCGGACGATCATCCGGATGTCGAAGAGCTTTATAGGCGCTGTGCCAAGGTCGACGAGCACATTTCTATTTCAACCGTGTATCGCACCATGCGGCTTTTCGAAGATGCCGGGATTATCGAGCGGCACGATTTCCGCGACGGACGGGCGCGCTATGAAACCAGTCCCGACGCCCACCACGATCACCTGATCAACCTGCGCAACGGCGAAGTGATCGAATTCCAATCCGAGGAAATCGAGCGCCTGCAGGCTGAAGTCGCGCGCAAGTTGGGCTACAGGCTTGTCGACCATCGGCTCGAGCTCTACGCCGTGCCGCTCAGTGACGACAAGAAGCGCTAGGCACCGGAACAAGATGCCGATGGCGCGCGCGCTTTTCATCGCGGCATTCTTCTTCACGATGACGCCGCTGCTGATCTCGCTCCAGTGGACGCTTGGCAAGCTTGGTTTGCCCGGTTGGGGCTTCATCGCTTCGAATTACTACCGAGTGCTGTGCGCACTGCTCCGCATAGGCGTGCGCGTGAGCGGCGCGCCGATGCACGACCGTGCCGTCCTCTACGTCTCCAATCACGTCTCGTGGGCCGATATTCTCGTCATCGGCTCAGTCGCTCCGGTCGCCTTCGTCGCCAAACGCGAAGTCGCGAGCTGGCCGCTGGTCGGCATCACCGCGAAAATCCAGCGGACGGTCTTTGTCGACCGCACGCGCCGCCATCAGGCCGCTGACGCGGTCGCCGATATCGTCAAGCGGTTAAAGGACGGCGTTTCGGTGGTGCTGTTTGCCGAAGGCACGTCAAGCGACGGCAACCGCGTTCTGCCATTCCGCTCCGCGTTGCTTGGCGCGGTGGAAGAGGCGTCCGCGCATGCTGGCAACATCCTTATTCAGCCGATGTCGATCAGCTACACCGGGCTGCACGGCATCCCCATGGGCCGCCAGCACCGCCCGCTGGTGGCTTGGTATGGCGATCTCGATTTCCTGCCGCACATCAAGGCATTCATCGAGCAAGGTGCGGTCGATGCCGTCGTCAGCTATGGCGAAGCAGTTCCAGCAGAGGTTGAGATCGACCGCAAAACCATGACCAAGCGGCTCGAAAGCTCGGTGCGCGGCCTGCTCGCCTCGGCCTTGCGCGGCCGGCCGTTGGCCGTGCAAAACGCGCATTCAGGCTGAGGATTTATTTTCTGGGAAGGCCATCTAAGTCTTAAAATCGTTGTAAAATCAAATATATGGTCCCTCGGGACAAACCCCAGCACGGCGAGTAGATTGGATACGTTTCGCATCGAAATGGCATGAGCAAAGCTCGTAAGGTCCACGTCAAATCGTTCGGCTGCCAGATGAACGTCTACGATTCCCGTCGTATGGCGGACACCTTGGCGCCCGAGGGTTACAACGAGACGGCATCGCCCGAACACGCCGACCTTGTCATCCTCAACACCTGCCACATCCGCGAAAAGGCGGCTGAAAAGGTTTACTCCGAGATCGGCCGCGTCCGGGAGATGAAAGAAGCGGCAGCGCGCGACGGCCGCCGCATGCTGATTGCGGTCGCCGGCTGCGTTGCCCAGGCGGAAGGCCGCGAAATCATCCGGCGCGCGGGCGCCGTTGACCTGGTGGTCGGCTCGCAGAACTACCATCGGCTGCCGGAGATGGTTGCGCGCGCGCAACGCGGCGAGAAAGTTGTCGACACCGATTTTCCCGTCGAGAACAAGTTCGATGCCCTGGCTGCGCCGAAGCGCGATGCGATCGCCAAGCGCGGCATTTCAGCGTTCGTTACCGTTCAGGAAGGCTGCGACAAGTTCTGCACGTTCTGCGTCGTCCCCTACACCCGCGGCGCGGAAGTGTCGCGCCCGGTCGAAAAGATCGTCGCCGAAGTCCAACGGCTGGCAGACGGCGGCGTGCACGAAGTGACGCTGATCGGACAGAACGTGAATGCCTATCACGGACCCGGACCAGACGGAGCGGCATCAAGCCTCGGCAGATTGCTTCGCCGTCTTGCCGAGATCCCCGGCATTCTTCGTCTGCGTTACATGACGAGCCACCCGCGCGACATGAATGACGATCTGGTCGCGGCCCATCGCGAATTGCCCAAGCTGATGCCCTACGTGCACCTGCCGGTGCAATCCGGTTCCGACCGGATCCTTGCGGCGATGAACCGCAAGCATACGCGCAAGGATTATCTCGACGTGATTGCGCGTCTTCGTGCGGGCCGCACGGACCTTGCCTTCACATCCGATTTCATCGTCGGCTTCCCCGATGAAACCGAGTCCGATTTCCGCGACACCCTCGCACTGATCGACGAGGTTGGTTACGCCGGTGCATTCTCCTTCATGTACTCGCCGCGCCCCGGCACGCCAGCTGCCCAAATGGAAGACCAGATTCCCACCGACGTGATGTCCGAGCGCCTGCAGAGGTTGCAGGCGGCGATCACACGCCATCAACGCCAGTTTAACACCAGCTTTGTCGGACGTACCATCGACGTGCTTCTCGAAAGGCCAGGCAAACTGCCCGGGCAGCTTGTGGGCCGATCCCCGTATTTGCAGGCCGTGCAAGTCATGGCGCCGGCCGAATGCGTCGGTTCGGTGCACCGTGTGACCGTCGACGAAGTCGGCAGCAACAGCCTCTTCGGCAGCCTTGCGGACGAAAGCCGTACAATGAATCTCACAGCAGCAGGAGCCTGAAGCAGCCTTGCGCACAAAGGATCCGGTGATCCCACCCGCTGCCGCCTCCGAGGAGACGGCCACGACCCAGACCGTGCTTGCTTTCGAAGACAACAAGCTCGCGTCGATGCTGTTCGGACAATACGGGCAAAATCTTGCGCTGATTGAGCGCCGTCTTGGCGTGGTCGCGGAGCAACGCGGCAATCACGTCACGATCGAAGGCTCGCGCGGCGCCTGCGAACAGGCGCGTCACGTTCTTGAGGGACTTTATGAGCAGCTCAAGCGCGGCCGCGACTTGAGCCAGGGCGACGTCGAAGGCGCCATCCGCCAGGCCATCGCTCAGGGCTCGCTCTTTGACTACGACCCTGCCGCTCCGCGTCCGGCATTCGAGGAGATCAACCTGCGTAAGCGACCGGTGCGGGCCCGCACGGCCGCCCAGGATGCCTATATCCGCGCACTCAAGCGCCACGCTTTGGTGTTCGGGACTGGGCCTGCGGGCACAGGCAAGACCTGGCTTGCCGTTGCGCAGGCGATTCAGATGTTCGAGCGTAAAGAGGTCGATCGCATCATTTTGTCGCGACCTGCCGTCGAGGCCGGCGAGCGTCTCGGCTTTCTTCCGGGCGACATGCGCGAAAAAGTCGATCCTTATCTGCGTCCGATCTACGACGCGCTGTACGACTTGATGGACGCGCGAATCGTCGAACGCGCGCTGCAGGGCGGTGAAATTGAAATCGCGCCGCTTGCCTTCATGCGCGGCCGCACTCTCTCGAACGCCGCCGTTATCCTGGACGAGGCGCAGAATACGACCTCCATGCAGATGAAAATGTTTCTCACGCGGCTGGGCGAAAACAGCCGCATGATCGTCACGGGCGATCCAAGCCAGGTCGATCTGCCGCACGGCCAGGCATCTGGCCTCGCGGAAGCCGTCAAACTGCTGAAAGGCATCGAAGGCGTCGGCCATGTGGCGTTCACGCATGAAGACGTTATCCGCCACGAGCTCGTGGCCCGCATCGTCGAGGCCTATGATCGCGGCTTCCCGGCGCGAGAGGGGAAAAGATGAAAACGCCGCCGGGGGCGCCCAAGTCGCCGCTGCACATCGACCTTCGGATTGAGTCACCGCTCTGGGACGGCCAACCTCTGGCCGAAAAAACCGTGCGGAACTCGGTCCTTGCTGCGGCCGCAGCGCTCTCAACAGCGGGCGGCGAAGTCAGTATTGTGCTCACCGACGATTCGGCGATCCGCTCGCTCAACCGGGACTGGCGCGGCATCGACAAGCCGACCAACGTTTTGTCGTTTCCCGCCTCGGGTCCCGACTCCGGCGAAGGCGCACGGCTGCTCGGCGATATCGTGATCGCTTTTGAGACGCTCGAACGGGAATGCGCTGATGAGAACCGCGACCTTCTCCATCACCTCGCCCACCTCGCGGTGCATGGGTTTCTCCACCTCAATGGCTACGATCACCAGACCGACGCGCAGGCTGAAGCCATGGAAGGGCTCGAAAGCAAGATCATGACGCATTTGAACATGCCCGATCCCTACCGCGCCCACGATCTTGACAACGCCTGACCGCCATGCCTGAAAGCGATCCACCTAGTTCAAGGCCTGTCGGTGCGCCCTCATACGAGCCGCGAAACCTGCCGGTGCCGGTGCCGCCGGCGCGCAACGGCGGTGACAACTGGTTCATCCGCGCGCTGCGTGCGCTGTTCGGGTGGAAGCCGAATATTGCACGTGCCGATCTGCAGGACGTTCTCGATGCCGTTGGGCCCGGCGATTCCGGTTTCACGCCGGACGAAAGCCGGATGCTCAGGAACATCCTCGGCCTGCGCGAACGCCGCGTCGGCGACGTCATGGTGCCGCGCGCCGACATCATCGCCGTCCAGCAGGACATCAAGCTCGGCGAATTGATGCGGGTGTTCGAGGGCGCAGGCCATTCGCGGCTCGTCGTCTACAACGACACGCTCGACGACCCCGTGGGGATGGTGCACATCCGCGACCTGATCGCCTTCATGACCGCCCGCGCCACGGCCAATCCGGAAAAAAACGCCAAGCGTAAAAAGCCGCTACCCGCAGGCCTCGACCTGAAGGCAATCAACCTCGGCACTCCGCTGTCGGCGACGAAGATCGTCCGAGAGATCCTGTTTGTGCCGCCGTCGATGCGCGTCATCGACCTGCTTGCGCGCATGCAGGCGACGCGAATTCACCTGTCGCTGGTGGTCGACGAATACGGCGGCACCGACGGGCTCGCTTCCATCGAGGATATCGTCGAGCAGATCGTCGGCGACATCGCCGACGAACACGACGAAGACGCCACGCCCGAAATCACGCAGCTGCCAGACGGCTCATTTGTTGCCGATGCGCGCGCCAAGATCGAAGACGTCGTCGCGACCGTCGGCAATGATTTCGACGTTGGCGACGCTATAGACGAGGTCGACACCATCGGCGGATATCTAGTGACGCGCGCGGGGCGCCTGCCCGTGCGCGGCGAGATCGTGCCCGGCCCGGATCTTTTCGAGTTCGAAGTCCTCGACGCCGATCCACGCCGCGTCAAGCGCGTACGAATAACCCGGCTGAAAGAGAGACGCGAGCGGCCGCGCGAGGCGCGCAAGCGCAACGAGGCCGATGGCATGTTCTCGAGCGTCGCGACTTCGCCGGCGCCCGATGATAAGTCACCCCGCAGCGACACCGGTCCGGCCGGCGTGCGCCAGCCGTGATCATTACCCGTCTCGCCCACGCCGTCGTACTCGCCATTGGCTGGCGGCGCGCAAACATTGCATTCGTTGCCGGCGCCGCGTCGGCTTTGGCCATGCCGCCCATCAACGCATGGCCTGTCCTGTTCGTGACATTGCCGATCTTGGTCTGGCTCGCGGACGGATCCACCGCTGGACGCTGGAGCGGCGCAATCACCGCCGCGGTGGCCGGCTGGTGTTTTGGTTTCGGATACTTCCTCGCGGGACTTTATTGGGTCGGATATGCCTTTCTCGTCGACGCTAAGACGTTCGGCTGGCTTTTACCTGTCGCCGTTGCCGGACTACCCGCTTATTTAGCGCTTTACACGGGCCTTGGGCTTGCGATCGCCCGGCTGATCTGGGTGCGCGGGCCCGAACGAATCCTGGCGTTCGCCGCCGCGATGACCGCCGCAGAATGGCTACGCGGCCGCCTGCTCAGCGGGTTTCCCTGGAATACGTTTGGCTACGCGCTGACTGAGCCGCTCGTGCTCGCGCAAAGCGTTTCGTTGACCGGAATCTGGACCCTTACATTTCTCTGCGTCGCCATTTGCGCGAGTCCCGCGGTCATCGCCGACGATAAGGCCGAAACGCGACATCCGTACCGTCCTCTCGTTTTCGGGCTGATTGTCCTCGCGGGGCTCGCTGGCTATGGCACCGCAAGGCTGTGGTCGCATCCTACGGAATACGTGAACGGCGTCCACCTGCGCGTCATGCAGCCCAATTTGCAGCAAGATGACAAATTCAATTACTCGGCAAAGGCAGACGTAATGAGCCGTTACTTGCGTCTATCGGATCGCGCCACAAGTCCAAGTTCAAACGGCATCCGTGATGTGACGCATCTCATTTGGCCGGAAGCGGCTTTTCCCTTCTTTCTGACGCGCGAGCCTGACGCGCTTGCGCAAATCGCCGACCTGATCAGGCCGTCAACGGTGT
This sequence comes from Pseudolabrys sp., assembly GCA_036559505.1. GTDB lineage: Bacteria > Pseudomonadota > Alphaproteobacteria > Rhizobiales > Xanthobacteraceae > Pseudolabrys. The sequence continues at coordinate 17,506 of DATBTA010000077.1, forward strand.
TGATAACGGGCGCAGTGCGGGCGGCGTCGGATGCCAACCCGCGCGACCAGCGCGCGTACAACTCGATTTATGTGATCGACCCCAATGGGTCGATCCGCGGCATTTACGACAAGGTGCATCTTGTTCCGTTCGGCGAATACCTGCCGTTCCAACGTGTGCTCGAACGGCTGGGTTTTATGCAATTGACGAAAGTAATCGGTGGCTTTCTTTCGGGTGATCGCCGACGCCCGATGGATATTCTCGGCGCACCAAAAATGCTGCCGTTGGTCTGTTACGAGGCGATCTTTCCTGGTGCCGCAGTGCCGCCCGGCGAGCGGCCGGGCTGGATGGTCAATGTCACGAACGATGGCTGGTTCGGAATCAGCTCCGGGCCGTATCAGCATTTCCAGCAGGCGCGCGTCCTTGCTATCGCCGAAGGACTGCCCTTGGTACGCGCAGCCAACACCGGCATCTCGGCGGTGGTCGACCCCGTCGGACGCATCATCAATTCACTGCCCTTGGGAATCGAAGGCGTGCTGGACGCCCGGCTGCCGGCTGCGATTGAACCGACGCTGTACGTGAAGTACGGCAATTACCTCTTGGGCTTCGCCTTGTTGGTTAGTCTGCTTGTCGTAGGGCGTCGGCGGTTTCGCGCGTAGATTGCGCAATTGTTCACAGCATTATGCAAGTTGCTGCATGAAAATCAGGCAGCAAAATCGCTACTAAACAAAATACCATCGGAATGTAGTGATACAAATTCCGCTGACATCTATGACTAAATTTACATGGCGTTTCCCGATTACAAGGACTCGCTCATTGCGTTCGCGCCTTCA